>CAXNGP010000221.1:0-4515 GCA_964201845.1 Pirellulales bacterium | reverse complement strand
ATCCTCCCGCATCGACCAGCCATGCGGCGGCGGATCGCCGAGATCCTCGGCCTCGACGAGTCGGCCGTGTGGCTCAAAGCGAAGACCGGCGAGGGCGTCGGTCCGATCGGCGAGGAGCGGGCGATCGCCGCGGAGTGCGTCGCCCTGATCGAGCGGTCGGCGTAGCGAGAGTCCACCGAAGGGAGCCAGATGGCGACGGCGGAAACACGACAGCACGGATCCGGGCCGACCGAGGCCCTGCCCGCGATCGAGGTCTACAGCACGCTCACACGGACCAAGGCTCCGCTGACCACCGTCAAGGTGGGCCACGTGGGGATGTATCTCTGCGGGCCGACGGTCTACAAGCCGAGCCACATCGGCCACATGGTCGGCCCGGTGATCTTCGACACCGTCAAGCGACACCTCGCCTATTCCGGCTACGGCGTCACGTGGGTCGTGAACGTCACCGACGTCGACGACAAGATCATCGCCGAGAGCACCGCCCGCGGCACCACGATGGCGAAGCTCGCCACGGAGATGACGGCCGACTACCTCGAGAACCTCGCCGCCCTCGGCGTCACGGGCATCGACGAGATGCCGAAGGCGACCGAGCACATCGGCACGATCATCGCCTTCATCGAGGGGCTCGTCGCCAAGGGGTTCGCCTACGAGAGCGACGGCGACGTCTACTTCGACGTCACCCGTGACGCCGACTACGGCAAGCTCACCAACCGGTCCGTCGAGCAGACGCAGGGCGAGGGAGGCTCCACGGCCGACCGCAAGCGATCGGCGGCCGACTTCGCCCTTTGGAAGAAGGCCAAGTCGGGCGAGCCCTCGTGGGAAAGCCCCTGGGGGCCGGGCCGGCCCGGCTGGCACATCGAGTGCTCGGCCATGAGCAAGGCGATCCTCGGAGAGACCTTCGACATCCACGGCGGCGGACTCGACCTCGTGTTCCCGCACCACGAAAACGAGATCGCCCAGAGCGAGTCGCTCCACGGCAGCCCGATGGCGAACTATTGGATGCACAACGGCCTGATGCAGGCCGGTGGCGCCGCCGGCAAGGTGGGCGGGCGGCCGCGCGACGGCGGCGGGGCCGCGGAAGCCAGTCCCGACGAGGCGGCGGCCCAGGCGGCCACCAAGATCTCGAAGTCGACCGGGGCCGAGCCCTTCAAGAACCTGCTGGCCCGGCACCGTCCCGAGGCGATCCGGCTGTTGCTGCTCTCCACCCACTACCGCAGCCCGATCCACTTCGGCGAGGAGCCGCTGCAGGAAAGCGCGAAGGCGATGGAGGCCTTCGAGCGGCTGTTTGCCCGCTTCGAGCGGATCACCGGCACGTCGTTCTTCCGTCTCCCCTCCCGCGACCGGCGGGCGGGCGACGCGGCCGCGGCCGCCGCGGGCGAGGAGATCGCCGGCCTGCGGGTGAAGTTCCTGGCCGCGATGGACGACGACTTCAACACCGCGATCGCCGTGGCGACGCTGTTCGACTTCGTGCGGTCGGTCAACAAGTTCATCGACCAGCATGGCCTCGAGGCCAACAAGCCCGCCGCGGAGCTCGCCGCACTCGAGGCCAAGCTGCTCGTGCTCCGCGAGCTCACGGGCGTGCTCGGCCTGTTCCTCGAGCCGCCCAAGGCCGCCGCTGGTGGCGCCGACGAGGGCCTGGTGGCGAAGCTGATGGAGCTCGTGATCGAGATCCGCGCCAACGCCCGCAAGGCCAAGGACTTCGCCACGGCCGACCTCGTGCGCAACCGGCTCGGCGAGGCGGGCGTCGTGCTCGAAGACCGCCCCGACGGCACCGGCTGGTCGCGGAAGACCTAGCCCGCCTACCGCGGCCGGAAGCGGACCGTGAGCGACTCGTAGCCCAGCGGCCGGTCGTAGGCGGGCGTGTGCTCGACCCGATCCTGCTTGGCGACGAGCTCGATCCCCCCGACCTGCCGGCAGAGCACCGCCAGCAGCGTGCGCACCACCGTGCGGGCATGGGCCGCGCCCAGGCAGAGGTGCACCCCGAAGCCGAAGGCGACGTGCGGATTCGGCCGGCGGTCGAGCCGGATCTCGTCGGCTGCCTCGAAAACCGCCTCGTCGAGGTTGGCCGACGCCCAGCAGAGGCTGGCCCGCTCCCCGGCGTTGACCGGCATCCCCTGCACGTCGGTGTCGACGGGGCAGACCCGGCCGATGTGCGAGAGCGGCATGTAGACCCGGAAGAACTCCTCGCTCGCATGCACGATCCGCTCCGGGTCGGCCCGGAGAAACTCGAGCGCCTCCGGCCGGCCGGCGAAGTAGCCGAGCACCGACGACACCGTGTGGATGATCGTGTCGCGGCCGCCGGCGAACATCAGGTTGGCGAAGCCGAGCAGTTCCGCCCGGCTGAGCGGCCGACCGCGAAACGTGGCCTTCGTCAGCAGGCCGTAGAAGTCGTCGCCGGGCGCCGCAGCCGCGCGGTCGAACTGCTCGTTGAGATACCGCTCGAGATCCCTGCCCTTCTCCGCGCCGTTGCCCCCGTGATGGAACACGTGCACGCCCCAGCCGATGAACCGCTCGGCCTCGGCCTCGGGCACGTCGAGCAGCACGGTCAGGGCCCGCGACTGCAGCGGCAGGGCGAAGCCCCCGACCGCCTCGATCGTGTCGCGGGCGAGGCTCTCGGCCACCAGCCGCTCGGTGATGGCCTCGACCCGGGCCACGAACTCCGGTTGCCTGGCCCGGAGGAAGAATGGCTCGACGAGCTTGCGGTACTCCGTCTGCTCCGGCGGATCGACCTCGATCGGCAGCTGCCGGACGCTGCGGAGCTTCTCCTCGGAGGGGATCGGCACTCGGAACGGGGCGTCGGAGCTGAACGTCTTCCAGTCCTTGGCCGCCTTCCGCACATCCTCGTGCCGAAGGATGAGCGGAATCTCCTCCTGATCGGTCGGCAGGCCAAGCACGCCGCGGGTGCGGCGGGCTTCACCGAAAGGATCCGGAATGTCGCCCATGGATGCTTCGGCGGCTCACGGCAACTGGATCGCGACGGGCTCTTCCGCGCCGGCCGCGGCCATGTCGCGGATCTCCTGGGAAATCTTCATCGAGCAATACTTCGGCCCGCACATGCTGCAGAAGTGGGCGCTCTTGAAGGTCTCCTGGGGAAGCGTCTCGTCGTGATACTTCCGGGCGGTCTCCGGATCGAGCGCGAGCCGGAACTGCTCGTTCCAGTCGAAGGCGAACCGGGCCCGCGAGAGGGCGTCGTCCCGCTGGCGGGCGTTCTTCCTGTGGCGGGCAAGGTCGGCCGCGTGGGCGGCGATCTTGTAGGCGATCACCCCCTGCTTCACGTCCTCGGCGTCGGGCAGGCCGAGGTGCTCCTTGGGCGTCACGTAGCAGAGCATCGCCGCCCCGCTCCAGCCGGCGAGCGCCGCCCCGATGGCGCTCGTGATGTGGTCGTAGCCCGGGGCGATGTCGGTGACCAGCGGCCCGAGCACGTAGAAGGGCGCCTCGTCGCACTCCTGCATCTGCCGCTTGACGTTCATGTCGATCTGGTCCATCGGCACGTGCCCCGGCCCCTCCACCATCACCTGGCAGCCCTTGGCCCAGGCCCGCCGCGTGAGCTCGCCGAGCACGTGCAGCTCCGCGAACTGCGCCTCGTCGCTGGCGTCGGCGATGCTGCCCGGCCGGAGCCCGTCCCCCAGGCTCCAAGTCACGTCATATTCCCGGAAGATGTCGCACAGGTCCTCGAAATGCGTGTAGAGCGGGTTTTGCTCGCGGTGGCTCATCATCCAGCGGGCGATCAGCGATCCCCCGCGGCTCACGATTCCGGTGATCCGGTTCATCGTCAGCGGCAGGTGCTCCTGCAGCAGCCCGGCGTGGACGGTCATGTAGTCGACCCCCTGCCGGGCCTGCTTCTCGCACATGTCGAGGAAGTGCTGCGGCTTCATGTCGTCGATGTCACCGCCGAGCTCCTCGAGCATCTGGTAGATCGGCACCGTCCCGATCGGCACCGGCGAGGCGTCGATGATCGCCCGGCGGATCGTGTCGATGTCTTTGCCGGTCGAGAGATCCATCACCGTGTCGGCGCCGTAGTGGACCGCCATGTGGAGCTTCTCGAGCTCGGTGGCCACGTCGCTGGTCACCGCGGAGTTGCCGATGTTGGCGTTGATCTTGGTGAGGCTGGCGACCCCGATGCACATCGGCTCGAGCGACTTGGAGAGGTGGACCGTGTTGGCCGGGATCACCATCCGGCCGCGGGCGACCTCGTCGCGCACGAGTTCCGCCGGCAGGTCCTCCCGCTTGGCGACGAACTGCATCTCGGGGGTGATCTCGCCCTGGCGGGCACGCTCGAACTGGGTCATCGGCTGGTTCTCCGGCACGGTCTCGCGGGCACGTCCCGCGTTGCAACATCGTAGCAGATGGGCACGCCACACGCGGGCACGGGGCTGGCTCCAGTCGAAGCGACCTCCTGCGAGGCTCGGGGTTGCCCGTGCCACCTCGCCGGACGCTCCCTGCGGGCATCCTGCCCTCCAGTCGCTCGATGCCAGCTTCGCTTTCGGCATCCTGCCTGCGCTCGCTGACAACGCC
>CAXNGP010000220.1:0-4534 GCA_964201845.1 Pirellulales bacterium | reverse complement strand
CATCTCCTCGAGCACCGTGCGAAACGCCGGGAGCTGCCGCCGGTCGAGGTAGGCCTGCATGTCGTCCATCAGCGCCGACACCTTGTCGGTCTCCCGCTCAGTCAGTTCGCGGACGCCGCCGATCGCCTCGTCGATCTTCGCTGGCCGCTCGTCGGTGACGACGAAGGCCTCGGCGGCCAAGCCGGCGAGCCGGCCGCCGATCGAGGCCTGCTCACGCGAGGCGAGCTTGAACCGCTTCACGAAGGTGCTGCCTTCGAGTCGGGCCATCACCGCGGCCAGTTCGTCGGCCACCTTGGCGAACTCCTCGAGCAGCTCCTCCTGCTTGGCGATGGCTTCGTCGAGCGCCTCATCGGCCGGTGGCTCGGCTTCGGCGGCCTCGCCGGGCGGCTTCGGCTTCGAGACGCCCGCCTGCGTCGAGGGCAGTCCGAGGCGACCCTGCCCCGCGGCCGCCGACTTTTGCTCCTGACCGGCGGCTGGATCCTGGGGCTGCTGCGACGACTCCTTGTCGACGACCTGCGGGATCGGCGGCGCTGGCTCTCCCGGCTGGCCACCCTGGCCACCGGCAGGCTTACTTTTGTCCTCGCCCACGCGTGGCGGCTGCTCGCCCGGCTGGCTCTCGCCGGGCTCACCGGCCAGCTGTCCCGCTTGGGGCTCGCCCGGCTGCGCTGGTCCCTTGGGCGGCTGGCCCGGCCGGCCTGGCTGCGGCTGACCGGGTTGGCCTTCCTGGGGCTGGCCCGGCTGACCGGGTTGGCCCTGCTCCCCCTGGCCCGCCGTCGCCCGCCGCGCCGCGGCGGCCTGCTCGAGCAGGTCGGCGACGCTCGGCATCCGGTTTTCGGCGATGTCGGCGAGGGCCTGGATATCCTCCGCGAGTTTCTCGAGCGTGCCGGCCTCGAAGTCGGGGTTCTTCATCGCCTCGCGGACGAGCTTGGCGCCTTCTTCCACCAGCCGCTCGAGCCGCCGGGCATTGGCGTCCTCGGCGGCGGCCTGGCCCGCGAGCCGGCCCCGCACGTCCTCGTCGAGGAGCCGCTCGCTGGGCAGGTTGCGGAGTTCCTTGTTGTTGGCCAAGAGCCCCATCTCGCGATCGCGGACCTCGCTCGCCCGTTGGCGGAACTGCGCGAGCCGCGTGTTGAGCACCAGTGCATGCTCCGCCTTGTCGACAACGTAGATCAACAGGGGCGTCGAAACCGCCCGGGGCCGGCCCGGCTTGTAGTCTTCGGCGAATGCCCTGAGGAAGATTGGCTGCGGGGCGATGCCGAGCGCGGCCGGGCAGAAGGTGGCCACCGCCTCGATCGATTCCACGTCGACCCCACCCTGTTTGAGCAGCCGCTCGCCGCGGGTTCGGGCCGCCGGGTCGTCACTGCCGGTCGACCATTCGGCCAGCCCCTCCCACTCGAGGCCCACCCGTCGGATCCCGAAGTCGTCGCGCACATCGACGCGGAACCGGAGCGTGTCCGTGTCGAGCAGCACGTCGCGGTTGGGTGGCAGGTCGAGCGGCACGACCGTGGGGGGCTCGTCGGGCTTGGGCGCGATCGAGAGCACCAGCGGCCGGCTGCCGTCCAGGCCATGGCCGTCCCGCCACGTGAGCGTCACGGTCTCGGCCGCGGTCGCGGGCCGCGCTGGCGTCCGCAGGATGTCCCCGGACGGCTCGACCGGCTGGCCGTCGACGGTCGCAGCGGCCAACGGACGATCCGCGGTTGCCACGATCGCCAGCTCACTGCCCTCGACCGGCGCGAGCGTGCCCCCGCGGACCTCCTGGCGGATCACGTCGGGGCGGCCGAGATACTCGGGCAGTTTGAGTTCTGCGACGAGGTTCTTGATCTCCGGCCGGAGCATGGGCTCGATGCGGGTCTTCTGCCGCCAGTCGCCCGCAGCCACGGCGACGGCCGCCGGCTCGAGTTGGGGCGGCAGCGCGAACGCGTAGCGATCCGAGCCGAGGGTGGCCTCAATCCGCTCCTGGCCGCCGATCCGCACCGTGGCGCGGTCGGGCTTCGACCGGGTCGATTCCGTCAGTCGCATCTCCACCTCGGCCGCCTCGCCCCGCGGCACCACGATCGTCTCGGGCAGGGGCTCGAGGCGGGCGAAGGTGAACCGCTCCACGGGCCACCACGGCGCGAGAAACCGCTGCCAGGCGTTGGCCGCGGCTTCGGGCACGACCAGCGCCGCGGCGACGGCCAGGCAAACCGGAACGGCGGCGGCCAGCATCCACGCCCTGTGCCGCGGCCGCGGCACGGCCTGGTCGAGGTCGAACTTCCCGGCCCGCTCGGAGACCTGCGCGATGGCCGCCTCGCAGAGGGTCCGCGAGCGGTCGCCCAGGCCCGTGGGCGACTCGGCCGATCGCACCAGCTCGATGATGCCCAGCAGCTGGTCGCCGATGCCGGGGAACCGCCGACTGATCAGCCGGGCCAACTGCTCGAGCCCACGCTGGCTCCAGATCCAGCGGTGAAACGTGACCGGGATCGCGGCGCAGGCGGCGACCGCCACGAGAAACGCGGCCAGCCGCACCCAGGCCGGCGTCTCGGTGAGCCGGTCGATCGCGAAGACGGCCAGATACCCGACCAGCACACCGAACAGGGCGCCCGAGATCGCCTCGAGGAGCTTGATGCGCCAGACCCGCCCGCGGAAGTCGTACAGCCGCCGCTGCAAACTTGCCGGCAGCGTGATCGGCCCCTGCTCGCCACGTCGCTCGTCAGCCATCGGAGTTCCTCCTCGCCTGAAGCTGTTCCGGGGAAACGGCCGGCTCGCTCAGCCCGCGCTCGACCCCTGCATTGTCACCTCCGCCGCGGCCACCGTCATCTCCGAGGTTTTGAAGAACGCCGCCGGGCGGCTCGGCCCGTCGTCACACCAGACCCTGCCGCTTGCGGCCCACCCAGAACAGGCCCAGGAGTCCCACCAGCGTCGCGGCCACCAGGGGATGGCACCAGATCTGCAGCCGCCGGACTTCCGGGGGTGGCTCGGGCAGGGCGGCGAGCGCCGCGATCAGGCCGGCGACCTCGTCCTGGGGCACGACCTTGCCCTGGGTCACCTGGGCGATCTCCGTGAGCACCTCGGGCCGGGCCACGTCGCCGATGCCCTCCTCGGCCGAACCCTGAACGAAAAACGAGGCGGCCAGCGTGTCGGCGGTCTCGCGGCAGGTCACCGTCACCTCGTGGCGCCCCGGCTCCTGGGGCGCGAAGCTCGCGGCGAACACGCCCCACTCCGCATCGCCCGCCGGCGGCAGGAACCGGACCGTGTCGACCTTGCCCGAGGGTGCGGTGATCCGGGCCGCCACCTCACCCCGCACCAGCGGCTCCCCCGACGCGGTCGCGACGCGGGCGTCGAGGGCCAGCGACTGACCGAGTTCGGGCTGCTCCGGCGCGAAGGAGAGGCTCATCCGCTCCCCCTTCGCCATGTTTCGCCGATAGGCCATCCAGCGGACCACCTGCCCCCAAAACCGGTAGTGGTATTTGTCCTCTACTCCCTTGCGCCACCGCCAGGCACCGTCGGTGGCCATGTAGAGCACCTTGCCCGCGCCGAAGGTGCGGGTGACCAGGAGCGGGATCCGGCCATACTCGTTGCCGGCGTCCTCGTGCACGGCGAGCACCTCGCTGCCCGCCTTGGCCCGGAGCACCGGACCATACCACTGGCCGCCGGGCAGGCTCTCCCAGACGGCGGTGTTCTCGCCGCCGGAGTCGGCGAGCTTGGTGAGCAGGCTCTTCGCGCCCGCCTCCGTCAGGACCAGCCGCCGCGGCCCCTCCGTCGAGGTTCCGCCGGGACTCGCCGTGTCGATCACCACCGGGCAGAGTTCCTCCAGGGGCGTGCCCACGAGCGACGCCTGCTCGCCCCGCAGGCCCGGCATGAACACCAGCCCGCTGGCCTGGTACTCGACAAGCCCCTTGAGCAGCCGGCAGTCCTCGTCCGTCAACTGGCCCGCGGCCACCCCCACGTCGCCGAGAAACACCACGTCGTATTGCGCGAGCGCGTCGAGACCGGAGGGAAACGACTCGATGTAGTCCTTGTTGCCCCCGCCGCGCTTGCTCAAGCCCGGCTGGAAGAGCAGGCACGAGACCTCGACACCCGGATCTCGGGAGAGGGCGTTGCGCAGGTAGCGATACTCCCACCGTGGCACGCTCTCCACCACGAGCACCTTGAGCTGCTCCTGCCGGATCGCGATCGGCGCGGTGCGGGCGTTGTTGTCAGGGAGCAGCTCCCCGGGCTGCTCCGGCAGCGTGAGGGTCAGCGTGTAGTCGCCCTCGGCTGGCGGCGACCAGTAGATCCAGTCGGTGACGGTGGCCATCGGCGGCAGGCGGACGTCCTTGCGAAGCGTCTCGCCGGCGCTCGTGGCGAAGGTCACCGGCACGACCCGCTCCGTCGGCAGCGACGACGTGATCGTGAAGGGGACGCGCACCGGCTTGCCGGCCACGCCCATCGTGGGGCAGTCGAGGCTCACGAGCTCGACGTCGGGGAGCTTGGTCTGGCTGCCGGCCGGCACGGCGAACACGGGCACCTGGGTGAGCCGCAGCCGCCGGGCGGCCTCGAGCGGTGAGTCTCCGTCGTT
>CAXNGP010000219.1:0-4536 GCA_964201845.1 Pirellulales bacterium | reverse complement strand
CTCGTCTCCGGCGACACGCTGATCGACGAGATCAAGGGGATGCAGGAACGGGTCGCGCCGGTCGTGACCACGCCTTCGACGTTCAAGGGAGGCGGCTACAACGAGGCCCAGCGGGCGTTCAGTGTGATCGCCCTGGCGTTCGGCGTGATTGCCGCCCACGACGAGGACGTCCGCTGGAAGAAGGACGCGGCCACCGCCCGCGACCTGTTCGCGCGGGCCGGCGTGAACTGCAAGGTCGGCACCGACCAATCGTTCAAGGAGTCGCAGCTGCGGGTCGAGGACCTCAAGGCGATGATGGACGGCAACTCGCCCGAGGGAAAACCCGATCGCGAAGAGGATTTTCGATGGAACCAGGTGTCGGGACGGCCGCCGTTGATGATGCGGCTGGAGGCTGCGGAAAAGCTGCTGGGGGCGGCCACCGCGTCGCAGGGTGATTTCACCAAGCAACTCGACGTGGTCCTCCACGAGGCGGAGATGGTGGCGGCGATCGGCGAGGTGATCCGCCAGCCCGACTTCGAGTATCACGACGACGACTCGTATCGTGGCTACGCGGGCTCGATGCGGGACGCCGCCGTGCGGATTCGCGAGGCGTGCCTCAAGAAGGATTACGACACCGCCCGTACCGCCGTGGGCGAGATCTCCAAGAGCTGCAACGACTGCCACGGCGACTATCGGTAGGCCGGGGCGACCACGGGGCTCGGGGCATCAGCGGGGCATCAACGCGGCCAGCGGCTCGAGTGACACGAGTTCCGCCAAGCCGACCTCGGCCATCTCCCGGCCGGTCACGTAGCGGTGGGTGCGGATCCAGTCGTTGATCAGGTCCTCGGGTCCGCCGAGCAGTTGGCACAGCAGCACGTCCATGTCGCGCTCGAGTGCCGCGAAATGCCGCGACCATTCAGCCGCCTCGCGGATCCCGATGTGCTCCTCGCTCTGCCACTTCATGGGGTGGAAGAGAAACACGCTGTACGGGGTCACGATCCGGCGGCGGCAGGCTGCGAAGGGCCAGAGCGCCGCCGACGAGCATTCGCCCGTGACCACCGCCGTCGCCCGGGTGCCCCGAAGCCGCAGCAGCGAGACGAGCGACATCGCGCAGTAGGGGCTACCTCCGGGCGAGTCGAAGTAGATGGTGCATTCCCCGCCGAGCGGAACTCCCAGCAGGCGATCGGTCAGTTCGGAGGCGTTGTCCGTCAGGTCGCCGATGATGGCGATCTCGAGCGGCCCCTCATCCTCTTCCTGCTGGCGGCCGCCGTTCGGTGCCCCTTCGCGTGCTGCCATCCCGGTCGCTCCTTTTCCACGGCCTCGGTTCTGAATCGCCCACGCTGAAGAAATCGTAAGGGGGCGTATGCGCACTAAAAACCTTTGGAGCGTAAGCCTTGGGCATGGTTGCGGCAAGCGTCTGCCTGAAACCGCTTGCGAGACCGGCCTGCCCGAGCGACGATGCGGTATCTCCGGGCGCTCGCACGCTCGGCTCCGGGCTGCGTCGTCGCGGCCACTACCCAAGATTCCGACCCGGCTCCCCACTCATGGGAATCGTCGCCTTCTGCCCCCAGGGGCATCGCGTCAAGGTCAAGGACCATCTCGCTGGCCGCAAGGGAATCTGTCCCGAATGCGGTACCAGGTTTCGGATCCCCTTGGAATCGTCTCCCGACCTGGCGGCCTCTCCGTTGGCGGCCGTGGCAGGCCCTGCCGCAGCCCCGGCCGCGGCCACGACCGCAGCCCAGGCGGGGACATCGCCGACCGGAACGCCCGTGGCGCGGGTGGTATCGCTGGATGCCGCGCTGGCCGCCACGCTTCCGCGGGCGATTCCCCTGGCCGTCCCCGAAGGCGGGCCGTTGTCCGGCTGAAATCGTCGGCCATCCAGCCGAGGGCCGCGGCCGGTGGAGCCATCTGGTAAAGTCTGCGGCCAGGTCGGATCCTCGTTGACCCCGCCCTGCCTCCCCTTCGCCTTGGAGACCTGCCCGATGCCCCTGCGCCGTCCGTTTGCGTCCGGCTTGGCCCTGATCGCCTGCCTGCTGTCCATCTCCGCCGCCGCCGCGGCCGACGTCGCCACGGCCTTCCCGATCGCCGGGGGCACGCTGTCGCTCGAGGCCCCGGAGGGCTTCGAGCGGGTTCAGCCGAAGTCGGGGATGATCGAGGCGGAGTTCGCGGTGCCTTCCGAAGGCGAGCTGCCGGCCGGCCGGATGACGGTCATGGGTGCCGGGGGCACGATCGAGGCCAACATCGACCGCTGGTGCGGCCAGTTCACCCAGCCCGACGGCGGCGAGACGAAGGCCAAGCTGACGAAGAAGTCGTTCAAGGTCGCCGGCTGCGGCGTGACGGTCGTCGACATCCCGGGCACGTACCTCGACCAGCCCGGTGGCCCGTTCGCAGGCGGCCCGACCATCAAACGGCCCGACTACCGGATGCTGGCGGCGATCGTCGAGACGCCGGGAGAGGGCAACTACTACGTGAAGTTCTACGGCCCCGCCGCCACCGTCGAGCGGCACGCCGCCGGCTTCCAGAAGATGGTCGAGGGCATGGTTCCGGCCGCTCGCTGATCCCCCGCTCCACCTCACCCGGCGATCCCGGCCGCGATGAAAGTCCACGAGTTTCTCGAACACCACGGCATCGCGGGCAACCCGTTCGCGGAAGAAGACGCGCAAACCGACGCGGTCTTCAAGCGGGACTGCCTCGAGACCACGTTTCACCCCGCCTGGGACAAGATCCTCGGCAGCCCTTCCGACCCGAGCACCTCGATCGTGTTCGGTGAAAAAGGCAGCGGCAAGACGGCCCTCAAGTTGCAGATGGTGCGGCAGTTCGAGCGGCACAACGAGGCCTATCCCGAGGCCCGCGCGTTCGTCGTCTTGTATGACGACTTCAATCCCTTTCTCGACCGGTTCGTGGGGCGGGCGGGCCCGGGCCGATCGGTCGAGAAGGCGCTCGCCCAGTGGAAGCTCTGGGACCACATGGACGCGATCCTGTCGCTCGCGGTCACGCAGCTGGTGACCGAGGTGATCGGCGACAAGCGTCCGGCTCGACTGACGCGGCCGCAGGCCCGCGACCTCAGCCTGCTCGCGGCCTGCTACGACCAATCGACGGCCGAGTCGTTCACGTCGCGCTGGCGGCGGCTCAAGCGGCGGGTCCGCTACCACGGCCGCTTCGGCGGCTGGCCGAGACTCGTGGCCCTGACCGCGACCATCGTCATGGCGGCGGCGCTGGCCACCGGCTTCGCGCTGGGCAAGCTCGACTGGGCCTGGCAGTGGTGGCCGTGGGCGGCGCTGGCGGCCGCGTGGATTCCCGCCGGCCTGCGGCGGCTCAAGTCGACCTGGCGTGCCTGGCGGATCGTGCACAGCATGCGGACGGGCAACCGGACGGTCGGCCAGCTCGGCCGGGCGCTGGCCGCGCTCCCGGAAGTGGACCTCGCCGGTCAGCCCCTCCCGGCCCACGCCCGCTCCGACGACCGCTACGAGCTGTTCGAAAAGTTTCAGGGCGTGCTCAAGGCCCTCGGCTGGACCGGGACGGTCGTGATCGTGGATCGACTCGACGAGCCGCACCTGATCAACGGCCAGGGCGAGCGGATGCGGCTGGTGATCTGGCCCTTGCTCGACAACAAGTTTCTCAAGTCGCCGGGGCTCGGCTTCAAGCTGCTCCTGCCGGAGGAGCTCTACCGGTTCATCGAGCGGGAGAACGAACAGTTCAACCAGCGGGCCCGGCTCGACAAGCAGAACCTCGTGCCCTCGCTCGAGTGGTCGGGCGAGACGCTCTACGACATCGCCTCAGCCCGCGTGAAGGCGGCGAGCGTCGGCACGCCGCCGGCCACGCTCGGGGCGCTGTTCGACGAATCGGTGGATCAGCGGCGGCTGATCGACGGCCTGCGGAGCCTGAGGGTGCCGCGGCAGCTGTTCAAGTTTCTCTACCGCCTGCTCGTGGCCCACTGCCATGCCCACACCGAGGAGCGGCCGGTTTACAAGATCCCGATCGAGCGTTTCGAGACCACGCTGGCCGTGTTTCGCCGCGATCAGGATGCCTTCGACCGCGGGCTCGCGCCCCGCTAGCGGATGGACGGCGGCGACCTGCACACGATCGTCGTCGGCCGCGAGGCGATGGGCTGTCGATTCGAGGTGGTGTTCAATGCCGGCGAGGTGGCCGATGCCACGGAGCTGGGCTGCGGAGCACTCGATCTCGTGGACGAGATCGAGGCGCGGATCAGCGTCTACCGCGGGTCGAGCGAGCTGTCCGCCATCAATCAGGCCGCGGGGGAGTGGGTGGCCGTCTCGCCCGACACGCTGGCGCTGCTCGAGTTGGCCCGCGGGCTGTCCGCCGCGACGGCCGGCGGCTTCGACATCGCCGCCGGCCCGCTCGTGCGGGCCTGGGGATTCCTTCGCCGGCAGGGACGCACGCCGGGCGACGCCGAACTCGCCGCGGCGCTGGCCGTCTCGGGCCCGCGGTGGCTCGAGCTCGACCCGGCCGGCGGACGGGCCCGGCTGACGGCCACCGGGGCGGAGCTCAACCCCGGCGCGATCGGCAAGGGATGGGCGATCGATCACGCGGTCGACT
>CAXNGP010000218.1:0-4544 GCA_964201845.1 Pirellulales bacterium | reverse complement strand
TCCCCGCAGACGTCCCCGATGGCGAGGATCTGGGGGTCGGCCGTCCGCTGCCGGTCGTCGACCTCGACGAAGCCCTTGGCGTTGACGACCGCCCGCGTGTGCTCGAGCCCCAGCCCGTCGGAGTTGGGGCGGCGGCCCACGGCCACCAGCACCCGGGAGAACTCCTGCGTGAACGGGCCGTCGGGCCCTTCGAAGTGGACCCGCACCGCGGCTCCGGTGTCCTCGAGCCGAGCCACCTTGGTCCGCAGATGGATCGCGGCGAACAGCTTTTCCAGCCGCTGCTGCAGCGGCTTGACGAGATCGCGGTCGGCGCCGGGCAAGAGCGTGTCGGTGAGTTCCACGACGGAGACCTTCGAGCCGAGTTCGGCGTAGACCGTGCCCATCTCCAGGCCGATGTAGCCGCCCCCCACCACCAGCAGCGTCTCCGGCACGTCGCGGAGCTCGAGGGCGCCCGTGGAATCCATGACCCGCTCGCTGCCGATGTCGAAGGCCGGGATTCGCGCGGGCCGCGAGCCGCTCGCGAGAATGCAGTGGTCGAACGTGAGCGTGGTCGTGCCGCCGGTGGGCTCGGTGACCTCGAGCGTGCCCGAGCCGGTGAACCGGGCATTGCCCCGAACCACCGTGACGTTGCGGCGGCGGGCGAGCGTGGCCAGGCCGCCGGTCAGCGTCGCGATCACCTTCTCCTTCCGGGCGCGGAGCGCCGCCAGGTCGAGCGTGGGCTTTTGGAAGTGGATGCCCCAATCCTCCATTTCCCGGGATTCCGCCAGCACCCGGCCGACGTGCAGGAGCGCCTTCGACGGAATGCAGCCGCGGAGCAGGCAGGTGCCCCCCAGCCGCTCGTCCCGTTCCACCAGGGCCACCGGCATCCCGAGGTCTGCCGCCAGGAACGCGGCGGCGTATCCGCCGGGACCACCGCCGAGGACGACAAGGGGAACGTGCATCGCTGGGCTCTCGGGGGAAGGTCGCCGGCGGGGCCGGGGAGAGGGCTCGATCCGAACTGGGATCGCTCGCCGCTCCGGCGATGTTGTAGTTTCGGGGCCCGGGGCGTTCAAGGAACCCCGGCGGCCATCAGGCCGCACGCCGCCCGCCAGTCAGCGAAGCGATGCCGGAGCAGCACCCAGCGCGACGCCTCGGAGCCCTGCTCGGGCGGTGGCTCGCCTTCACCTTCACGCTCGACGCCCGCAGCCTGGCGGTCTATCGCATCGGGCTGGGGGTGCTCCTGACGACCGACTGCCTGCTTCGCACCCGCGACTTTCGGCTGATGTTCGCAGCCGACGGGATGTTTCCGCTCGACACGCTGGCCCGCTACCACGCGGATCCGACGCTCTGGTCCCTCGCCTTCCTCGTCGACACCACCTGGTGGAGCGGCGGTGTGCTGGCGCTCGAGGGCCTGGCGGGCCTGGCCCTGGCCGTCGGCTACCGGACGCGGGCGGCGACCATCGTGGGCTGGGTGGCGCTGGTCAGCATCATCCGCCGGACCTCCCCCGCGACCAACGCCGGCGACATCTGGTTCGCCTGCCAGCTGTTCTGGTCGATGTTCCTGCCGCTCGGGGCGCGCTGGTCGCTCGATGCCCGCCACCACGACGGCCGTGAGCGGGCCGTCGGCGCGGTGCGGTCGGTGGCGTCCGTGGCCCTCGTGCTCCAGTTGGCGGCGGTGTATCTCGGGGCCGGCTTGTCGAAGTGCAACCCGACGTGGTTCGCCGGCGATGCCCTCACCCACGCGCTCTCGGTTCATGACCACGGCACGTCGCTGGGCATGCTGCTGGGCGGCATCCCCTGGATCGCAAGGCCGCTGCAGTGGGGCGTGCTCTTCGGCGAGATCGGCCTGCCGCTGATCCTCATCGCGCTGCCCTCGCCCCGTATCCGTGGCGGGATCGTGGCCCTGTCCGTCGCGTTCCACACCACCATCTGGCTCACGATGACGGTGGGCCTGTTCGCAGCCATCGGGATCGTGGCCTGGCTGCCGCTGATCCCCGGCCAGGCCTGGCCGGCGGAACAGGGAGCCCGCAGGGTCGCCGGACTCGGCCGCACGGCGTCGTGGGCGTGCGGCCTGGCGGGCCTGGTGGCTGCGGCGGCGTTCCTTCATCAGGTGACGCCGCTCGCCGCTTGGCGGCTGCCCCGTCCGCTGGCGGCGGCCGTCAACCTCGCCTGCCTCCCGCAGGAGTGGGCGATGTTCGGCGGGGTGCCCGCGCAGGAGCAGTGGGTCTACGGCCGCGGCCTCCTGGCCGACGGATCGATGGTCGATCTGCTGCGCGACGGCCGCCCCCTCGAGCAGGAGCGGCCCGCCGGCGGATTCACGTCGCTTCCCCACCACCGCTGGCACAAGTTTCTCTGGGTGCTGCCGCGGCCGCTCGTCAACGTATTCGCTGAGCCAGCGGCGGCCGCCATCGCCCGCCACTGGAACGAGCGGCACGACTCGGACCGCCGGGTCGTGGCCTTCGAGATTCGGTTCGGACTGCAGCCGGTCCGCGGCGGTGACGGCGCGGTGCGGGATGTCCTGATCGCCAGTTGGCCCGCCCGCTCGGCCTCCGGCGCCGGCAACCTCGATCGATTCCTCGAACTCGAGCAACTGCCCCCCTCGGCCCGGCCCACCTCTTCACCCGCCCCCTCAGCCAACGCCGCCGCCGCGACGGCCGGGCCGGCCGGGTAGCGTGTAGACTTTCAGAGCAACGGCACTTCGGGAGCAACGGCGAGGAGTGCCGCGAGCGAGAGTGGCGAAACTGGCAGACGCGTTGGATTTAGGTTCCAGTGCCGCAAGGCGTGCGGGTTCGACTCCCGCCTCTCGCATCAGCCGGGAAGCGATCAGCGTGTGGCGCGAAGACGCCGCGCCTCGGCGGCGGGATCGAACGGAACCCGCGGCACTGGCTTCAGGTCCGACTGCTCAAGGTGGGTGACGGGCTGTGCGCGATCGCTGTCGGGCGTGACCGGCCCTTCGGCCGCGGCCGCCCCCACTGCAAATCTGCGCTGCACCCGCCATGCGGAGCCAACGGCGGAGACAGCCTCGAACAGGTTTTCGTCCTCGGGCCGCGGCTTGGATTCCGGGGCCGGGGCCTTCGGCTCGGCGGGAGTCAGCTTCGGCTCGGCAGGAGTCAGCTTCGGCTCGGCAGGAGTCAGCTTCGGCTCGGCGGGAGTCAGCTTCGGCTCGGGCTGCGGCTCATCCGTCGGCTCGCGGCGGATCTCCGGCGTGGGCTCGACAACCTTCGGTTGCCTGGGCGCGACCACCGGGTTCTCGCGACGAGGAGCCTCGGGCATGAGGTCCCGAGGCTCATCCAACGGTGCAGGCGACGTCCCGGCATCGGCTCCGGGGTTGCCCGCGGGCTCCTGGTCGCCCTGTGGGTTCATGGATTCCTCGCCTGGCCCCGGCACGGCCGAGCGGGGCGGGGAGACCGGACCGGCGTCGCGCGTGCCGGATACCTGAACGACGGCGGAACCTGGCCAGCGACGCCACTGCGTTCCGTAAAAGCCGAACTGCTGCGGGCGGACGGGGCAGTAGGGCACGCAGACCCCGTCCCGACAGCCCGCATGGTGGCCATGATGGTTTCCGTGAGCATGCCGGCATCCGCTCGGCCCACACGACTGACAGCCCAAGCCGCCGGCCGGCCGTACGGCTGGATCGCTCACGCGGGTCTGGGCCCGAGTGGCGGGTGGCGGCCCGTCGGCCGCCTGACCCAGGAGTGGCGCGAAGGCCAGACACCACGCGGCCCAAACTCCGGCACCGCACCTGGCCGGAGCCCATCCCGAGGGGAGTGACAGCGGGCTTCGAAAGGCGAGGGCGTTCATGGGTCCGGCATCCGGGTGACTGCGATCGGGCGAGGATCCGCGGGGTGCCATCGATGCCCGCAGAATCGCTGCAACCCTCAAAATCTGCCTCCGCTGGTCTATCGGCGTGTCAGCCGGGGCAACTTTGGTGGTTTTTTCGGCGCGGCCGGCGGGCGTCCCGGGCCCAAACCACTCCTGCCACGGTCGCGCTCCCGGCCACGGAATCCGCACATTGGCCTGCTAAACTGCGGCGGTCGGGAAAGGTTGGTCCGAGGGATGCCGGACGCGGGTGGTCCGCCCAACGCTCCTGCCCCCGACGCCCGGAAAACCCGCCGTGAAGCGAGTCAACTTCAAGTTTCTGCTGATCCTGATGGCGGGGCTCTCCGCCGCGGTGATCGGCCTCTATGTCCTGCGGCAGTTCCAGGTTTCGCGGCATGCCGGCAGCAAGCTCGAACTCGCTCGCAAGCGGCTCGACGAGGGCAAGGTGGCCGATGCGATGTCGCTGTACTCGCAGTACGTGTCCCTGAGGCCGAACGACGAAAAGGCGTTCGCGGAGTATTCGAAATTGCTGCTCGGCCGGGCCACGTCACCCGATGCCACCCGGAACGACGTCGCCCGTGCCTTCAACGCGCTCGAGGCTGCGGTCCGGGGCAACCCCGAGGACGACGAACTGCGCCTGCAACTCGCGGAGTTTCAGTTGCGGGTCGGCCGTGCCACCGACGCCCGCGAGCACCTCGCGGTCTTGGTGGAGCGTCTGGAAGCCCCACCCCCGGCCGACGCCGCCG
>CAXNGP010000217.1:0-4573 GCA_964201845.1 Pirellulales bacterium | reverse complement strand
CTCAGACGAATGGAGCGCGCGGCAGGATCGCTGGCCCCAGCCGTGCGGGCGGCCTCGGCCGACAAACCCGAAATCCCGGCTGAGTCGGCCGTGTTTCCCGGGGGCTCGTGGGTCTGGCCCCGCCTGTGCTAGACTCGGGCTACCGGCGGGCGACATCGTCCGGCGGCCTATGACCCACCAGACCCCCGCGATTCGTCACGCTCCCGCCGCCCTCGCTCGGATGGCCTCCATCCTTGAGTCGACCGGGCCGGTCGTGCTGCCGGCCCTGCTGCTCTGCGACTTCGGCCATCTGGCCCGCGAAGTCGAGCGGCTCGAGTCCGCCGGCGCTGAAGCCCTCCACCTCGACGTGATGGATGGCCGGTTCGTGCCCCAACTCACCTACGGCCCGGTGGTGGTCAAGGCGGTCCGGGAGGCGGCCCGGGTGCCTCTCGAGGTGCACCTCATGATCGAGGATCCCGAGCGGTCGCTCGAGGAATACTGCCGGCTGGGCGCGGACATCATCACCGTCCACCTCGAGGCGCTTGCCGAGCCCCGCCGGGCGCTCGCGGCGATCCGTGACCATGGAGCCCGCGCCCATCTGGCCATCAGCCCCCGCACGCCCGTCGCTCGGGCCGAGCCCTTCCTCGACGCCTGTGACGGCGTCTTGGTCATGAGCGTCGAGCCCGGCTATGGCGGTCAGGCCTTCGAGCCGCAGGCCCTCGACAAGCTCGCGCGGCTCGCCGCGCTGCGGCGCGAGGCCGGGGCCGGCTTCCGGCTCGGCGTCGACGGCGGCATCTCCACGGAGACGATCGCCGCCGCGGCCGCCGCCGGCGCCGAGCTGATCGTGGCCGGCAGCGCCGTGATCCGTTCCCCCGACTATGCCCGCGCCATCACCGAACTCGAGGCGCTTGCCCGCGCGGCGACCTGACGCCCGCGCCCGTTTCCCCCGGAGATTCCCCGCCACCGTGCCCGATCACCTGATCGTCATCCGTTCCGTCGCCACCGATTACGAGGTGCAGGGACGGGTGCGAGGATCGCTCGACGTGCCCCCCTGCCCGGAAGGACTGGCCGAGGCCAAGGCACTCGCCGCGCGGCTCGCCGCCGCGCCGCTCGCGGGCATCTACGCGTCTCCCTCGACCTGCGCGGCCGAGACCGCCCGGATCATCGCCGTCCCGCACGGCCTGCAGCCCCGGAAGGTCGACCTGCTGGCCAACCTCGACCTGGGTCTCTGGCAGGGCAAGCTGATGACGGAACTGCGGCGGCAGCAGCCCCGCGTCTACCGGCAATGGCAGGACGACCCCTGGAGCATCGTCGCGCCCGAGGGTGAGACGCTCGAGGAGGCGCGTGGCCGCGTCGAGAAGGCGCTGGAGCGCATCTTCAAGCGGCACCGCGAGGGCCGCGTGGCGGTCGTGGTTCCGGCTCCGCTCGACGCGCTGGTCCGTTGGCTCGTCTCCGGCGAACCCCTCGGCGACCTCTGGCTGTGGGATCCGCGCCAGGAGTCGGCCTTCGAGCTGCCCGTGGCGGCCCAGTGGCAAGCGGGCGGGGCGGCGCCGCCCCCTCCGCTGGCCGACGCTCCAACGGCACCGCCGGCCGGACTCGCGGCCCGCTGAGCAATCGGGGGCGGGATTCCGGCGCAGCCTCACGGCCCGCCGGCCCGGTACACTGTCTGGGAATGGCGTTGGCCGCCGATCCGGCCCGCCCGGCCACCCCTGTCGCCCGCTCCGCACCCTATGGAACGCCGACGTACCGCGACCGCCCGCCGGACCCCCGAGGCCCCGGCCGTC
This sequence comes from Pirellulales bacterium, assembly GCA_964201845.1. Classification (GTDB taxonomy): domain Bacteria; phylum Planctomycetota; class Planctomycetia; order Pirellulales; family UBA1268; genus QWPN01. Next base: position 2,810 of record CAXNGP010000217.1, on the reverse strand, counting down.
GAAACGGCCCCACGGGCCGACCAGGTGCCGCCCAGGGCTGATCCGGCCAAGCCCGCCGAGCCCAAGCCGCCGCGGGCGAAGCGGGGCGTGCCCGAGGGCCTGTGGCTCAAGTGCGACGGCTGCGGCGCCACGATCTATCGGAAAGACGCCGAGGATCTCCAGAACGTCTGCCCGCAATGCGGTTTCCACTGGTACGTCTCGGCGGTCGGCCGGATCGGGCAGTTGCTCGATACGGGTACCTTCGAGGAGTGGGATTCCAACCTCCGTCCGACTGACCCGCTCGGTTTCAAGGACAAGAAGCCCTACGCCGACCGGATCGTGCTCGAACAGAAGCGGACGGGCCTGTCCGACGCCGTGATCACGGGCACCGGCATGATCCGCGCCCGGCGGGTCGCCATCGGCGTGACCGACTCGGCCTTCATCATGGGCAGCATGGGCAGCGTGGTGGGGGAGCGGCTGGCGCGGCTCGTGGAGAAGGCCACGGTCGGCAAGCTGCCCCTGATCATCATCAGCGCCTCCGGCGGTGGAGCCCGGATGCACGAAGGCATCTTGTCCCTCATGCAGATGGCCAAGGTGTCGGCCGCCCTCGCCCGCTACTCGGCGGCCGGCGGCCTGTTCATCTCGGTGCTCACGAATCCCACGATGGGGGGCGTGGCGGCGAGTTTTGCCTCGCTGGGCGACCTCTGCTTCGCCGAGCCGCGGGCCCTGATCGGCTTCGCGGGGCCGCGGACGATCAAGGCGACCATCCGGATGGAACTCCCCAAGGGCTTCCAGACGAGCGAGTTCCTCCTCGAGCACGGGTTCGTCGACCGGATCGTGTCGCGCAAAGACCTCAAGAGCGAGATCGCCCGGGCGATCGACTACTGCGCCCGCTGACCGCCCGCCAACTGTCCGACCGCCCGAGGGCGGGCTTTCCCGGCTGATTGCCGCGCCGCGGCGCCGGCCCTTGTTGCTCGCTCCTAGCATGGGCCGTCGCGGGAAACGCGACCGACGGGCAGAGCCCGGCGAAACCGGCCAGGAGGGTCGCCCGATGGTCCGCCACGCCTCCACCGTCGCGTCGATCGCGATCGTGTTCGCGGCGGCGGATTTGCCGCTCGCCGCCGACTTCGGTGGCCTCGGCGGCATCCTGCCGCCGGTCGGTTGGCTCGACCGCTCGCCGCTGGCCGACGACTCGGCCGCCGATGAAGCCCCGCCTGCCGACGCCCGCACGCCCTACGTGGCGGGCATGATCGGCTCATCGTTCTCCGGCGGCGAGGCCGGCGGATTCGGCAGCACGCTCCTCACCGGCGAAGGCGCGCTGGGCGTCTCGGTGCCGCGGCCCCTGGGCGCCGTGCGACTCGAGGTCGAGGGCCGGCAGCGGGCGGCGCTCTCGGGCCCGCGGCGTGCGGCCGGAACCGGGGAGCCCGCGATCGCCGAGGTTGGCGGTGAGTGGACCACGATGGCGAATGTCTGGCGCGACGTGGAGGTGGCGGAGCACCTCTCGGTCTACGCCGGTGGCGGCCTCGGGGTGGGCGGCTACTCGCACGACGCCGACGGCCCCGACGCGGCCAGCCGCGTGACCGCCTTCGGCTGGCAGGCGGGCGGCGGCGTCGCGTATGCCGTCACGGAGCGGCTCACGCTCGACGTCGGCGGACGGTTCTACGGCCTCGAGGCCGGAGGCGGTCAGCCGGCCGCCGGACCACCCGCTGCCGAGATGCTGTTCGCGGTGCGGATCGCCGACCCATTCCGCGGCTGGCTCCGCCGCTGAGCGGATTCACGCCGGCGGGGCGGCGGCGTCGATCTTGGCGGCGAGGATGAAGTCGTTCTCGGAGAGGCCGCCGATGGCGTGGGTGTGAATCTCGGCCCAGGCCTTGCGGTAGCCCTCGATGTGCAGGTCGGGGTGGTGCTGCTCCCGCTCCGCAAGCGCGGCGATGGTGTTGACGAGTTTCACGGCGGACCGAAAGTCGGGCAGCTTGAAGTCACGTCGGATTCGCGTGCCGTCGTGCGTGAGCCGCCAGGCGGGCACCGCGGCCAGGTGCGCCTCGGCCTCGACGGGCGTGAGTTTCGGCACACCCCCTTCGCAGGGCACACACTTCTTCGCGGCAAGATCGGCGGCAGTCGTCATGGTCGCAGCATAGCAGCCACCGCGCAGCCCGGCCATTGTGGCCACCGCCCAGGGACCGCCCAGGATGGCGCGGGCTCGGGGGTGCCCGTGCCATCTCGCCGGACGCTCCCTTCGGCCATCGTGGCCTCCGGTCGCTCGGAGGAAACCGCGCTCCGCCCTCCGGGCTGCGCTCGGTTTCCTACGCCGGCTCAATCGGCACGGGCACCCCCGAGCCAGTCAAACGGTGCGCAGCGGCAAGGCTACGCGGCCCACCACGCAGCCGCACGGATGCGCCGTCAGAACGCCGCGCGCCGCCCCGCGCACGAACACGGCCGCCCGGAGGTGCGGCCGGCGGGCGGGGCCGAAGGCCCGCGGCCCGCCAGGTCTGCAGGGGGCATGGATGCCCCTGCAGACCTGAATTCAGTACCGCCCCTGAAACCCGGCGAAGCCGCCGTGGATGATCGTCTCGCTGCCGGCCGCGATGCCGGAGAGCGAGGCGGGGGAGGTGATCGTGGCGGGCCACTGGCCGTCGGCCTGGGCGATGTTGCCCACGCCCACGACGCGGTAGCCCAGCCACAGGCTCCACTGTTCGGTCACGTCCCAGGCGATCCCCGTGTCGACCGAGCCGAGCCAGCTGAACACGCCGAGCTCGGAGTAGGCGCGGGCGGGATCGCCGCCGGGAAACGTCGCCTGCGCGCCGCCGGGGCGGGCGAGCGACGAGGTGTTG
>CAXNGP010000216.1:0-4583 GCA_964201845.1 Pirellulales bacterium | reverse complement strand
CGAGGCCTGGGCCAACTGGCCGTTCGGGATGATCACCGTGGCCTCGTCGAGCGTGATCACCTTCGTCGCCCGCCAGTTGACCTCGATCACCCGGCCGATGTGGGCCTGGTTGTCGTCGTACTGGATCCAGTCGCCGAGTTCGAACGGGTGCTCCGCATGGATCGCCAGGCCGGCGAACACGTTGCCGAGCGTGTCTTTGAGCGCGAAGCCGAGCACGGCCGTGACGACGGCCGAGCCGGTGAACAGGCTGCCCGGCGTGACGCCCGCCTGGTAGAGGATCGCGACCAGCGCGGTGGCGAGCATCACCCACCGGAGGACGTCGAGGAAGATCTTCGGCAGGGGCGGCCGCAGCCGCTCCCAGATCGCCACGCCCGCCAGCAGCAGGACCGACTGCAGCAGGGATGCCAGCAGGAAGAACCGCTCGCCGAGGATCGCCGCCGCCGGCGTGCCGACCGTTTCGGGGAACAGGAGCGCCACGGCGAACGGCAGCGGCGCCAGGAGCAGCAGCGCCAGCGGCCAGGCCGCCAGTCGCCGCCGGCCCCGCGGCAGGATCAACGCGACCACGACCAACGCGACGACCGCCGCGAGCAGCTCGCGTCGTAGGTCGAGGCTCGATGGCAGCCGGAGGACGTTTTCCAGCGACTCGAGCGGATCGAGCGTTCCGGCTGCGGCTGGTGGATCGGCCGCGGCGAGCAGGGGCCAGAAAGCCCGCCAGGCCGAAAACATCATGAAGACCCGGGCTGTGGTGGAGGGGCGGGCGACGGGCCCGGGCAGGGCGAAGGCCCCACCAGGGACGGTATTGTGGGCACCGTCCCGCCGGGGCCGCAATCCTCGCCGTCGCGGGCCCCCTTGGCCGCCTCCGGATGCCGGTGGACGCGGGGCGACTCGGCCGATATTCTCAGGGGCTCCCGAAAACGCGGCCAGTCATGGGCCGCACGCGCGTCGGGGCACGTTGAACAGTCACGGGTTCACCCACCGGTTTTATTGGAAGCAGGTTCGGAGCACGCATGGTCAAGCTGACGGTTCGGGAACGCGAGAGCATCCAAGAGGCGGTCCGCCGGTTCCGCAAGCTCGTTGAGCGCAGCGGCATCAAGAAGGAGATGCGGAAGCGGGAGTTCTTCGAGAAGCCGAGCGAGACCAAGCGTCGAGCCCGTCTCCGTGCCGAGCGGCGCACCAAGCGCAACCGCCTCTTGGGCGTCTGAGGCTTCAGGCCCAATCGAGGGCGACGTCGAGCCACGGCGCATCGTGGGCCGGCCAGCCCGTGCTGACGCGATCGACCCCCGTGCGGGCGATCGCCGCGACCGTCTCCGGTCGGATGCCTCCGGAGGCCTCGAGCACCACCTGCGGTGCGACCCGGTCGCGCACCGCGACACAGCCGGCCAGGTCGGCGGGCCGCATGTTGTCGAGGAGCACGATGTCGGGGCCGGCTGCCAGCACCGGTTCGAGCTGCGCGGGTGAGTCGATCTCGATCTCCACGACCATCGCCTCGGCGCGTGACGGTGGGAACGTCTGCCGGAGAAACGCCCGGGCCCGGCGCACGGCCACGGCGGGCTCGATACCCGCCGCCGCGAGCGCGGCCAGATGGTTGTCTTTGATCAGGATCGCGTCGTAGAGGCCGAGGCGGTGGTTCCAGCCGCCCCCCGCCCGCGTCGCATACTTGTCGAGCAGGCGCCAGCCGGGCACGGTCTTGCGGGTGTCGTAGACGCGGCACGGCGTGCCGGTCACGGCATCGACCAGCCGCCGCGTGGCCGTGGCGATGCCCGAAAGCCGGCCGAGCAGGTTGAGCACCGTCCGCTCGGCCGCGAGCACGCTCCGGGTCGGGCCCGCAAGCGTGGCCACCGTGTCGCCAGCAGCCACGGTGGTGCCGTCGGCGACTCGCGGCTCGAAGGCGAGCCCACGGTCGGTCGCCGCCGCCACGATCGCCGCCGCCGGCAGCCCCGCGATCACGCCCGCCCGCCGGCTCACGACGGCCAACTCGCTCCGAGCGTGGGCCTCGACGAGGCCCACGCTCGTCCAGTCACACTCGTGGCCGAGATCCTCGGCCAGCCAGCCGACCGCCAGCGTGGCCACGTGCCGGGCGAGATGGTCGTCCCAGCGCACCTGCCGGTAACCGGGCCCGGCGCTGGTGTCGCGGTCGAGAGGCTCTGAATCGGGCATCGGGCGGAGGTTCCTCGGGGGCGGCGTGCGGCTGGCGTCCTCACCGCGGCCGCCGGAGGGCCGCGAAGTGCCGGGATCGGAAAACCGGCGTATCCTATGACGGTTCCGTCGCCTCCGGCCACCATCATGTCCCCGACCGATCCCGCCCGCGGCCCGGCGCTCGCCCGTGGGCAGCCCCTCGTCGCCGGGCTGCTCGTCTTGGGGCTCGCGGCCATGGCCGCATGGTACGTCGCTGCCGGTGGCCTCGTCGGGGGGCTCGTGCACCACGACGCGCCACCGGCTCCGACGGCCGTGTTCACGGTAGATCTCAACGCGGCCGACGCGACCGAGTTCTCTCAGCTTCCCGGCCTCGGGCCGGCGACCGCGGCCCGGATCGTCGAGCACCGCCGCACCCACGGCCCCTTCGCGAGCATCGACGGCCTGCTCGACGTGCCCGGCATCGGCGCGGTCACGCTCGACGGCCTGCGGCCCCACCTCCGCCCCATCGCCCCCGCGGAGGGCCGCTGATGGCCGCCTCGGCCCTCCAGCCCGGCGTGTTCGAGCTCGTGGCCCCCTACGAGCCGGCCGGCGACCAGCCGGCCGCGATCGACGCGCTGGTGCGCGGGGTGCAGGAGGCGCGTGGGTCGCAGGTGCTGATGGGCGTGACCGGCTCGGGCAAGACCTTCACGATGGCCAACGTGATCGCCCGCGTCGGCCGGCCCACGCTCGTGCTCTCCCACAACAAGACGCTCGCGGCCCAGCTGTACGCCGAGTTTCGTGACTTCTTTCCGCACAACGCCGTCCACTACTTCGTCAGCTACTACGACTATTACCAGCCCGAGGCCTACATCCCCCAGCGGGACATCTACATCGAGAAAGACGCCGCGATCAACAAGGAGATCGACCGGCTCCGGCTGGCGGCCACCAGCGCGCTCGTGAGCCGCCGCGACGTGGTGGTGGTGGCGAGCGTCTCCTGCATCTACGGCCTGGGCTCGCCCGTCGACTACCGGGCGATGGTCGTGCGGCTCGCCAGCGGCGCGCGGCTCACCCGCGACGAACTGCTCGCGAAGCTCGTCGCGGTGCATTACGAGCGGGGCGACATGGCGCTCGAGCGGGGCCGGTTTCGCGTCCGCGGCGATTCGATCGACATCTGGCCTCCCTACGACGAGCTCGCCTGCCGGGTCGAGTTCTGGGGCGACGCCGTCGAGTCGATCGCCATCATCCATCCCACCAGCGGCGAGGTGGCGGCCCGCAAGGACGAGCTCTACCTCTACCCGGCCCGCCACTTCGTGATGCCTGAGGACCGCATCAAGGCGGCCGTGTCCACGATCAAGGCGGAGCTCGAGGGGCGGCTGGAGGAGCTCAAGGGGCAGGGCAAGCTGCTCGAGGCGCAGCGGCTCAACGCCCGGACGCGGTTCGACATCGAGATGCTGCTGGAAGCGGGCTTCTGCCCGGGAATCGAGAACTACTCGCGGCCGCTCTCCGGCCGCGCGGCGGGCAGCACGCCGACCACGCTGTTCGACTACTTTCCGGACGACTTCCTGTTTTTCGTCGACGAGTCGCACGTCACCGTGCCGCAGGTGCGGGGGATGTACGCCGGCGACAAGGCCCGCAAGACCACGCTCGTGGATCACGGCTTCCGGCTGCCCAGCGCCCTCGACAACCGGCCGCTGATGTTCGACGAGTGGGAAAAGCGGCTGCATCAGACGGTGTTCGTCTCGGCCACGCCCGGCCCCTGGGAGCTGGGCCGCACCGGGGGCGAGGTGGTGGAACAGGTGATCCGGCCCACGGGGCTGCTGGATCCCGTGATCGAGATCGTGCCGGCCAAGCACCAGGTCGTGCACCTCTCCGGCGAGATCGACAGGGTGGTGGCGGCCGGACAGCGGGTGCTCGTCACCACGCTCACCAAGAAGCTCGCCGAGGATCTCTCGACCTACTTCCAGGAGCGGCAGGTCCGTTGCCGCTGGCTGCACAGCGAGCTCGACGCCTTCGAGCGGGTGGAGCTGCTCCACGACCTGCGGGCCGGGAAGTTCGACGTGCTCGTGGGCGTGAACCTGCTCCGCGAGGGGCTCGATCTGCCCGAGGTCTCGCTGGTGGCGATCCTCGACGCGGACAAGGAAGGCTTCCTGCGGAGCGAGACCTCGCTGATGCAGACGATCGGCCGCTCGGCCCGCAACGTGGACGCCCGGGTCATCCTCTATGCCGACACGGTGACCGAGTCGATGCGGCAGGCGGTGGACGAAACCCGGCGTCGGCGGGCGCTGCAGGAGGAATACAACCGCGAGCACGGGATCACCCCGGAGACGATCCGCAAGGAGCTCAGGGCCGGCATCGAGGCGGAGTCGGCCTCGCGGGCCAAGGCGTTCGAGGCGGTGGGCCGCGGTGACGACGACCGTCGGCGCCAGAGCGAACTGCTCGAGCAGCTCGAGGCCGACATGATGCAGGCC
>CAXNGP010000215.1:0-4591 GCA_964201845.1 Pirellulales bacterium | reverse complement strand
CCGAGTCGTGGATCCGGATGGTGCCGCCCCCCGCCTCCGAGCCGTTGATCACGAGGTCGTAGGCCACCGCCCGGCAGCGGGCCGGGTCGCTGTCGAGGAACTCGAGATGCTCGGGCTTGGGGGCGGTGAACGGATGGTGCATCGCCGCCCAGCCGCCGGTCTCGGTGTCGTGGGCGAACATCGGGAAGTCGATCACCCAGGAGAAGTGCATCGTCTTCGGGTCGTAGAGCCCGAGTTCCGCCCCCAGCCGCTTCCGCAACGTGTGGAGGGCCTTGCAGCTGACCTCGAAGGAGTCGGCCACGACGAGCGCGAGGTCGCCGGGCTGGCAGCCGAGCCGCTCCCTCAGGCCGTCGGCGACGCCCGTGAGGTTCTTGGCCACCGGACCGCTCCAGGAGGCGTCGGGCTCACACTTGAGCCACACGAGCCCCTTGGCGCCGGCCTCGACCGCGACGGCCGTCAACTCGTCGAGCTCCTTGCGGGAAAACCGCCCCGCCGCGGCCGGCACCCGGATGCCGCGGACCCGGCCCCCGGCCTCGACGGCGCCGCGGAAGACGCGGAAGTCGCTCTCGGCGGCGAGCGTGGTCAGGTCGACGATCTCCAGCCCGTAGCGGAGGTCGGGGGCATCGTGGCCGAACCGCTCCATGCACTCGTCGTAGCTGAGCCGTGGCAGGGGCAGCGGCACGTCGAGCCCGAGGATCTCGCGGGCGGTCCGCCGCACCAGCCCCTCGATCACCCCGATCACGTCATCGGCCCCGACGAACGACATCTCCACGTCGAGCTGGGTGAACTCCGGCTGGCGGTCGGCTCGCAGGTCTTCGTCGCGGAAGCACTTGGCCACCTGCACGTAGCGGTCGAAGCCCGCCATCATCAGGAGTTGCTTGTAGAGCTGCGGCGACTGGGGGAGCGCGAAGAAGGAGCCGTGGTCGAGCCGGCTGGGCACGAGAAAGTCACGGGCGCCCTCGGGGGTGCTCCGTCCGAGCATCGGCGTCTCGACGTCGATGAAGTCGAACTCGTCGAAATGATCCCGCATGATCTTCACGATCCGGCTGCGGAGAAACATGTTTTCCTGCATCGCGGGCCGCCGGAGGTCGAGCCAGCGGTGCGCCAGCCGAACCTCCTCGCCCGGGAGGTCGGTCGCTCCCGGCTGGAAGACGGGCGTCTCGGCCTCGTTCAGGACCTCGATCCGGCGGCAGACGACCTCAATCTGGCCGGTGGCGAGCTTGGGGTTGGTGGTGCCCTCCGGGCGGGCACCGACCGTCCCGGTGACCCGCAGCACCCATTCCGACCGTGCCGCCCGGGCCGCGGCCTGGGTCGCGGCGTCGGCGTCGGGTCCCACCACCACCTGGGTCCGTCCCCAGCGGTCGCGCAGGTCGATGAAGATCACTCCCTTGTGGTCGCGGACGCGATCGACCCAGCCGCACAAGGAAACCTCGGAGCCGATCTGCCCGGGACGTAGTTCGCCGCAGGTGTGGGTTCTGAGCACGGGCCGCCTTTTCGCTGCAAGGGAAACGTCAGGACTCGGAGGGTTCGTGAGTGATCCAGCAGGTCACCAGGATCGCCATGGTCAGCAGGAGCATGATGACGGCCAGCGGCACGGCGACCCACTGCCCGAGCATGCGGGCGGTGTCGGCGCCGAGCGAGTCCCAGCCGAAGATGGCCGTGAAGGCCAAGGCCACGAACAGCAGCGACACGCCGAGCGTCACCCAGGCGAGGACCTTCACCATCGGCGACTACCTCGCCGTCCGCGGGCCGACCAGCGCCCCGGCGCGGCGGGCCAGGCCGTCGGCGCCGAACTCCAGCTCCAACTGCTGCCGCTCGTCGGCCGAGCCGGCGAGTTCGCGAAACAGCAGGCTCGGCTGGATGTCGCGGTTGTGCTGGTACTTGTCGCTCGCGTACTCGGTGATCGCGCCCACGATCTCGTGGAAGAAGATCTGGCAGATCGGCACGCCCGGATAGATCTTGACCGGCTGCACGGCGAACATCTCGAGCGTCCAGTAGCCGGAGAAGCCGACGTCGCCGAAGCCGGCCGTGACGTGCACGAACAGGCCGAGGCGGCCGATCGAACTGCGGCCCTCGATCATCGGCACGAGGTTGTGGGTCTCCGTCCGCTCGGCGGTGCGGCCCAGGTAGAGCTGGTTGGGGGCGAGCACGAGCCCGTCCTCGGGGATCGTGATCCGTTCCACGCGGTTGCTCTTCCGCATGTCGAGCACCACCTCCTCGTAGACGAGCAGTTCGTCGTGCAGCGAGAGGTTGTAGCTGTTGGGATTCAGCCGACTCTCGTCGAACGGATCGATGACGATGTCGCTACCGAGGCGGCGGCGAATCTCGTTCCCGGAGAGAATCATGACGGGCTCCCGTGCGGTGGCGGCGGACGAACGGGCAGGACGAGAGCGGATTGTATGCCAGGATCTGCAAACGCGACAGTCAGCGGTCGCGTTTCACGGGTCCGACACCTCCCCGGACGCCTTTCTTGGGGCAGAGATCCGCGAGCGGGCAGGTCTCGCAGCGGGGCTTGCGGGCCGTGCAGATCGCGCGGCCAAGGGCGATCAGCCGATGGCTGAACTCGATCCAGCGGGTTTCCGCAAGGCAGGCGATCAGGTCGCGCTCGGCGCGCACCGCGTCGGGATGGCGGGTGAGCCCGAGGCGGCGGGCGATCCGGCCGACGTGCGTGTCGACCACCACGCCCGAGGGAATGCCGAACGCCGACCCGAGCACCACGTTGGCCGTCTTGCGGCCGACGCCGGGCAGTTTCACGAGTTCCGCCAGGGTTCGGGGAACCTCCCCGCCGTGCCGGTCGACCAGCGCCTGGCAGCAGCCGAGGATGTTCTTCGCCTTGGCGCGAAAGAAGCCAGTGGTGCGAATCACCTCCTCGACGGCGGCCTGCGTGGCGGCGGCCATCCGGGCCGCGTTGGGCCACCGGGCGAACAAGTCTCCCGTGACCATGTTGACCCGCCGGTCGGTGCACTGGGCGGAGAGAATCGTGGCCACGACCAGTTCGAAGGGCGAGCGGAAGTCGAGGGAACAGGTGGCATCGGGGTAGGTTGCGGCGAGCCGGCGGCAGATTTCCTCGGCCCGTTCGGCCCGGGCCGCCGCCGACTCCCGTCCGCCACGGGGCACGGCCATGGGCCGGTTTGGTTGGTCCTCGGCGCCGGCTCGCGGTTTGTCCCGAGCGCTGTGTCGCGGTTTGTCCCGAGCGCTGTGTCGCGGTTTGTCCCGAGCGCCCTGCCCCGGTTTCTTCGGACTGCTACGATTCACGGTGTCTCGTTTCTCGCCGCAGCTGGCTGACAAGGCCGACCGTGCGGGACGGGCCGGAGCCGCCATGACCGCCGACGCCACGCCAGCCGACTACGATCCGCTCTATCTCCAGGGCATCGTCCACTTCAACGCCTGCGACTACTACGAGAGCCACGAGGTCTGGGAGGAGTTGTGGACCGAGTATCGCGGCGCCTCCCGCAAGTTTTACCAGGGGTTGATCCAGGCCGCCGTGGCACTCTACCACTTCGGCAACGGCAACATCCGCGGTGCCCGCAAGCTCCACGGCAGCGTCCACGGCTATCTCGAGCCCTACGCGCCCAGGCATCTGGGGCTCGACCTGACGGGGTTCCTCCGCGACTTCGATGCGTGTCTGGCCGAGGTCGCCGCCAGCACGGAGGATTATCCCGCGATCACACTCGACCCCGATCTGCTCCCGGAGATTCACCTCGACCCGCCGCCGGCGACCCCTTCCGCCTGACGGCCACCCGCTGCCTGGAGCCTCTCTTCGCATGTCCGACGAGCCGCTGGCCTTCTCACCGGAACAGTTTTCCGGACTGGCGAGGATGTTTCCGCTCCCGAACCTCGTGATGTTTCCCCACGTCATGCAGGCCCTGCACATCTTCGAGCCGCGCTACCGCGCGATGTTTGAGGAGGCGATCGAGGACGACCGGCTGATCGCCCTCGGGTCGCTCGCCCCGGGCTGGGAGGGAGACTACGAAGGCCGTCCGCCGCTGCGTTCGACGGCCTGCCTCTGCCGTGTCGCCACGCACCAGCGGACGGAGGAGGGAACCTACAACGTGCTCGTGTTGGGCGTGCGCCGGCTGCGGCTGCTCCGCGAGCTGCCTCCCAAGAAGCTGTTTCGCGTGGTTGAGTCGGAGATCATCGACGACGTCGAGCCGGCCGACGCCCCGCCCGGTTCGGCTACCGCTCTCCAGCAGCGGCTCCTCACGGCCTTCAAGCAGGCCATGCCGCGGATCCCCAATGCCTACGAGCAACTCGACCAGTTGCTCGGCAACCAGATCACGCTGGGCATGCTGGCCGACATCGTGTCCTACACGATCGACCTCGACCTCGAGACCAAGATGAAGTTGCTGGCGGAGTGCGATGTCTTCCAACGCACGCGCCTGCTCCTGGAGGCGATCAGCGCCCGCCCCGCCGGCGGCCGCGGTCGCCCGTTTCCGCCCGAGTTTAGTCAGAATTAGGTCTGCAGGGGCATCCATGCCCCCTGCAGACCTTGCGGCCCTCCGGCCTTCGGCCGCGGCCGCCGGCCGCACCTCCGGGCGGCCGTGCGCGTGCGCATTCAGGCGCGCGTCGTTCGTGCAGACGAATCCGGGCC
>CAXNGP010000214.1:0-4594 GCA_964201845.1 Pirellulales bacterium | reverse complement strand
GCCGCCGTGCATGTGCTCAATTTCGAGGCCGACCCGCGGCTCGCAACCGTCTTCGAGGGCGAACTCGATCCCGTGCGGTTGGTCCGCGACTTGGCGCTCGTGGGCAGGTTTGATCCCCACGCCGCCCTCACCGGCGCGGCACTGCTGTTTTTCGACGAGATTCAGGCCTGCCCGCGGGCGCTCACGAGCCTGAAGTATTTCGCCGAGCAACTGCCCGAAGTGCACGTCGTGGCGGCAGGGTCGCTGCTGGGCGTTGAACTGTCGCGTGCCGCTTCATTCCCGGTCGGCAAGGTGCAGTTGCACACGCTCCATCCACTCGACTTCTTCGAGTTTCTCGACGCCACCGGCCGCGACGCCTATCGCGCCCGGCTTGAGGCTCTTGCGGCGATCGAGCCGCTCCCGGCTGCAATCCATGCGGAACTGATCGCGGCACTCCGCGAGTATCTCGTCGTGGGGGGCATGCCCGAAGTGGTGGCGGCGTTCGGTGAGAGCCGTGACCTGGCCCGCGCCCGGCAGATTCAGAAGAACATCGTCGCCGCCTACCGGCTCGACTTCGCCAAGCACGCCCCGGCTTCGCTCGTGCCACGGCTGGTGATGCTGTGGGATGCGATTCCCGGGCAGTTGGCCCGCGAAAATCGGAGATTCCTCTTTTCGGCAGTTCAGCATGGTGCGCGGGCGCGTGACTACGAAGACGCGTTGCTCTGGCTGGAGCAGGCGGGGCTCGTGCAGCGGTCGTTTGCCGTGGCCACGCCGAAACTTCCGCTTTCCGGTTACTGCAACCGTCGGCTCTTCAAGCTGTTTGCCCTCGATGTGGGGTTGCTGGGCGCCGTGGCGAATCTCTCAGCGGCCGTCGTGGTGCAGGGCAATGCGGTGTTCGAGGAGTTCAAAGGGGCCCTCGCCGAGCAGTATGTGGCCCAGCAACTCGTGGCCGGCGACGCGGCAGCGGATCCGCGACCGCTGTTTTATTGGCGGAATGAAAAGACGGGCACGGAGGTGGATTTTCTGCTCCAGGAAGACGCGATCACACCCTTGGAAGTGAAGTCTGGGGTGAATGCGCGGAGCAAGAGCCTCGGCAGCTACCGGCGGCAGTTCGCGCCGCAGCAGGTCGTGCGGGCGAGCCTGCTCAACCTGAAAGTGGATGGCGACATGATCAACATCCCCCTGTACCTCCTGCCGATGTTGCCACGTCTGCTGCGAAGTATTGCGGCGTGATCGCCCTTGGCGACACCCCCGGGCTTCCGCCCGGGGCTTGTTGGGGAACGGCGCGCGCTCTGCCCCGCCACAAAGCCCGGAGCGGACGCGACGGGGTTCCGCACCTCAGCGATCGCGGTGCTCACGGCGGAATTGCTCGAGCTCGCGCCGCAGCGGCTCCCAATAGTCGCGATCGCGGGCCTGCTCCGCCCGCACCTCGGCGTCGAGCGCCGTACGCAGGTCGTCGAGCGATCGCTCGTGCGCGAGTCGAATCAGCGGCCGGTGTGCCGTGAGCCCGGCTGCCTGCGTCGGAAACCGCCGGCAGAGTTCGACGAGCAATTCGGGCGTCCGCGCCTCGCGCAGCCAGAAATCGATACGGTCGTCGGTGGCCGCGTTCGCATGCTCCCGGTAATGGATCGTGACGAGCAGTTCGATGACGGGCCAGTCTCTGCTCCGCTGCGTCTTCTTTGCATGCACGAGGTCCGGGATGCAGAGCAGGTGATACTCGAGGCCATCGCCATCCACGAACGTCGTGCGTCGCTCCCACAACGCCTGGAATTCCGGCATCGCCCGCAGCCGCGTCATCACGTCCACCCGCAGGCCCTCCGCGCCCGGTGCGCGGCACCGAAAGTGAACCGCATGTCCACGGGCCAGGGCCGCCGGGTCGAACGGCGGCACGGCGATCCGGTCTGCCTGCAAGTCGGCCAGGGCCGCCCGGAGACGGGTGAAGTTTTCCGGTTCGGCCAAGACCAGAAAATCGATGTCCTTGCTAACCTGCGCCGCGCCGTAGAAGACGCAGGCCTGCCCGCCCATGAGCAAGGTCCGGACGCCACTCTTCTGGAACGTCGAAAGGACTTGTCGGATCGGGGTCGGGGTCAAGGCTGCCTCCCATGGCAACGTACTCGACCAGCATTCGCTCGCCGCGGGCGAATCTCTCGAGCGGTGGAAGGCTCAGCCAGTCCTTCCACTCGTCAGGCAGTTGGTCGTAAGTCATAGGCCCATTGTCGCATCCACGGGGCCAATCCGCCACGCCGCACCCTCGAAGGCCGAACGCCGAGGGCTGCCGTGGCAGGCTGTGGCTCCTTTACGGCAATTCGTCGATCTCGATGTCCTTGAAGCGAACTTCCGACACGGCGTTGCCGTGGATCTGCAGGGCGATCACGCCCGTGGCCGGCAGGCCAGGCTCGGTTTCGGTGTAGTCCACCGTCTGGATGCCGTTCACCCACAACTGCACCCGCGGGCCCTCCGCCCGGATGCGGTAGTCGTGCCACGCGCCCGGCCGCGAGACCTGTTTCAGCACGTCGGCCGACGGCTGCGCGAGGATCTTGTTGCGGCGCGATTCGTCGTAGAGCGCGCCGTCGAAGCCGTGGCCGAAGTCGGCCTGGTAGCCGATCAGTTCATGGCTGTTGGTGATGCGTTCGCTGCGGAATTGAATCCCGGAGTTCACGAATCCCTCGGTGCCCGAGAGCTTGATCTTCAGCCGGAGGTCGAAGTTGCCGTAGCGCTCCGTCGTACAGAGAAAGTCGTTTTTCTCCTGCCGGCGGTCGAGCGACCCGGCCACGATCGTGCCGTCGTCGATCCGCCAGACCGTCGTCGTGTCGCCCTCCCAGCCGGCAAATGTGCGGCCGTCGAAGAGCGGCGCGGCAGTGGCGTCGAGCCAGGTCGTGATGCCGAGCAGTGTGGCCGCGGCGAGCAGGCAGCGCAGGCGCCTGCCGCTCATCCCCACACCTCCCGCTCCGGGCGGCTGCGCAGCCCGTTGGCCTCCGCATCGGGCTTGCCGCCGCTCGTGAAGGTTTCGGCGGCGGGGTCGAAGCCGAGCGTCCGGCCGAGGATCCATGAGTTTGCCGCCGCGTGGGACACGACGTGCGACCGCCGCATCACGTCGGCGTTGCACACCGGCGCCTGTCGGCTCTTCACGCAGTCGAAGAAGTCGCGGGCGTGGGCCGCCGCGTCGGTGCCCTTCACGCGCTTCACGGCCTCGGGCAGGAGCGCGGCGAGCGCCGCAGGTTCCACATCCACAAGCCCCGCGTCGCCCGTCGAGATCCAGCCCTCCTTCCCTACGAACCTCACCGGGCAGGTGCCGAGCTGCGTGTTGAACTGCGGCCCGCGGTCTTTGAAGGGCTCGGCGAGGAAGTGGAGCGTGAGCGGCACGCCGTCGGCATAGCGGCAAACGATGCCCGTGTCGGAGGGAGTGAACTCGACCGGCCCGGTGTCGTCGGCTCCCTTCACCCACTGGCAGAGATCGACCGTGTGCACGCCCCAGTCGAGGAGCCGCGCCCCGGCCTCGAAGTCGTAGATGCCGCGCCAGCCGCGGCCGAGATATTCGGCGTTGTAAGGCCGCCACGGGGCCGGCCCGAGCCACACGTTCCAGTCGCACTGCTCGGGATCGGGCGCTGGCTGCGCGGGGAGCCAATTGTTGTTGAGCGACGGCACGTAGACCGACGCATGCATCTCGGTGAGCGGGCCGATTTTTCCTTCCTGCACGAGCTCCTTCACGCGGATGAAGTTTGGCACGCTGCGGCGCTGGGTGCCCGCCTGGAAGATGCGGCCCGTCTTCCGCATCGTCTCGGCGATCCGGCGGCAGACGTCGATCGTGAGGCCGCACGGCTTCTCGCAATACACATCCTTGCCCGCCTCGGCGGCCATCATCGCCGCCTTGCCGTGCCAGCGGTCGCCCGTGGCGATCAGCACGCAGTCGATGTCGGGCCGGGCGAGCAGCTCGCGCATGTCGCGATAGACGCGGCAGTCGGACGTGCCGTAGTGACCGTCGACAGTGGCCTTGCCCGCGTCGCGCTGCGCCGCCTGCACGTCGGCGAGCGCCACGCACTGGATGTCTGGAAACTTCAGCATCTCCGTGAGCACATACTTGCAGCGCGGTCCAAACCCGATCACGCCGAGCGTGAGCCGTTCACTCGCCGCGGTGGCCCGGGCTTCGAGGCCGAGGGCCTTGCCCGAAACAATCGTGGGCAAACCCGCCGCTCCCGCGACCTGCACGGCCGTCTTGAGAAACTTCCGGCGGGACGGCCCGGGTGACTGCGCGCGCGGCTGATCAGCAACGTGGTGAGAGGGAGAGGGCGTATTCATGGAAGGGCTCCTGACGGAGAGGGCGAGCGCTGGTGACGCGGAGTATCATGTTTCCGCGGCTCATTTCCAAGCATCGCAGCGCGAAGGATTCGAACTACCTCCGCGGCGGCCTCGGCACCTGCGCCCGCAATCTCCATCGCCGCCCCGGCCCGCGTCAGACGGCGGCAGCGGTCGCGGTGGCGGCGAGCAACTGCTCGATCCACGGGCCCAAGTAGCGGCCGTTGTCGTGATAGGTGCGGCCGCTCACGAGGTTGCCGTCGACAACGCACGGGGCGTCGACGTAGATGCCGCCGGCGCTCTCGACATCGTGGCGGCACTT
>CAXNGP010000213.1:0-4609 GCA_964201845.1 Pirellulales bacterium | reverse complement strand
GGCCGGCGGCTCCTCCAGCGTCTTGAGCAGGCAGTTGGCCGCCTCGTCGCTGAGGTGATCGGCATCGAGCACGATCGCCACCTTGCGGCCGCCCAGCGCCGGCTTGAGCAGGATCCGCCAGCAGAGCCCCTCCCGCATCCGGTGCTCGGCGTCACCGATGAACGCCTCGAGCGGGATCGTGGCCCGGTCCTCCGGCTTGGCCACGATGTCGATGTCGGGATGGCTGCCCGCCCGGGCCTGCAGGCACGATGCGCACGCGCCGCAGGCGACGAGCCCAGGACGGGGCTGTTGGCAGACGAGCGCCGTGGCCAGGGCCCGCGCGAAGCCGCCCTTGCCCACCCCGGGCGGCCCGATGAAGAGATACGAGCCGGCGATTCGACCGCGGGCCTCGGCCGCCGCGAACAGGGCGGCGACTGCGTCGTGGCCCTCGATGCCCTGCCATGCCATGGGATCGTCCTCGCGTTACGCGAGCTCCGGAAACCGCTCGCCGACGGCCCGGCGGATCCGCGCGGCAACCTCGTCGGCCGCGGCCGTCGCGTCGATCACGCGGATCGTCTCGGGGGCGGCTGCCGCCTCGCGGAGATAGCCGTCGCGGAGCCGCCGCCGGTAGTCGGCGCCGCGGTTCTCGAGCTTGTCGAGCGGGCGATCGAGCCGGCGGGCCGCCGTCTCGAGGTCGACGTCGAGCACGAGCACGAGGCCGGGCGCAAGGCCGCCGGTGGCCACTGCCCCCACGCTCCGGATCGCCGCCGGGTCGAGCCCGCCGGCGTGCCCCTGGTAGACGATGTTCGAGAGCAGGTAGCGGTCGGAGACCACCCACCTGCCGCGGGCCAGCGCCGGGGCGACCACCTCGGCCACGAGTTGCGCGCGGGCGGCCATGTAGAGCAGCATCTCGGCCGTCGGCGCGAGGTGGAGGTCGTGGCGATCGAGGAGGATCGGCCGGATCGCGTCGCCCACCGCCGTCGACCCGGGATCGCGGCAGGTGGTCACCGACCCGCCGCGGCCGGCGAGCCACTCGGCGAGCGGGCCGATCTGCGACGACTTGCCGGCGCCGTCCATCCCGTCGAGCACGATGAACCGCGGTGGCGTCATGCCGGAAGCCCGTTCCCGTCTCGCGTGCTCAGAAGCCCTGCGTACCGAGCCACCGCTCGCACTCGACCGTCCACGGGTGGAGTTGCTTCGTGCCGTCGTAGGGCCGCACCCCCAGGCCGAGGCCGTGGCGGCCCGTCTCGTAGACGTGGAGCTCGTAGGGCCGGCCGAGCGACTTAAGGCGGATGCCGAGTTCGAGGATCGGCTCGAGCTTCACGGCCGCGTCCTCGAAGGTGTGCCAGATGAAGAGCGGGGGCATCTTGTCATGCGCCGCCAGTTCGCCGGAGAGTTCGCGGGAGAGCTCCTCGGAAGGGGCGTCGCCGAGCAGGTTCTTCCGCGAACCGCCGTGGGTCTTGTCCGGCATCATGCTGACCACCGGATAGCAGAGCACGCCCACGGCGGGCCGCGAGGACTGCCGGTCGACGGGGTCGGCGGCCTCCGGGTTGCCGTCGTCGCCCTTGAGGCAGGCGGTCAGGGCCAGGTGCCCCCCCGCGGAGGAGCCGATCACGCCCACGCGGGCCGGCTCGACCTTGAACTTCTCGGCGTCGTGGCGGACGAGGCGGATCGCGCGGGCCACGTCGCCGAGCATCACCGGATGGCGGTAGCCCTTGCTGCCGAGGCGGTAGCGGAGCACGAAGGCGGAGATCCCCTGTGAGTTGAGCCACCGTGCGTAGTCGGTGCCCTCGTGGTCGGCGAGCGCGCCGTAGCCGCCGCCGGGGCAGACGACGAGCGCCGCCGACGCCCCCGCCGCCTGCTTCGCGGGCCACCAGGTGACGACGGGCGTGTCCTGGTCGGCGTCGCCCTTCGCACCGGGCGCGGCAGCTTCCCAGAGGCGGATCACGCCGGCCGACTCGCTGGCCATCATCGGCGCTGGCGGAGACGGCGGCTGGGCGAACGCCGACGCGGCGAAGAGCAGGATCGTCGCCAAGGCAGGCAGGGCCGCGGTGCGTGTGATCATGGAGAGAGCATCCAGACGAGGATGGGGGACGAGCGATCGCGGCATGATACGGCATCCGTCGCCGGGCCGCGCCTCACCGCCGGAGCAGTTTCTGGATGCCCAGCGGATCGGCCGGATCGAGGGGGGCGATCACGCGGCAGACGTCGGCGGCCATCGGCCGCCGGCCGGTTTCCAGCAGGCAGTGCACGAGCCCCTTGGCCGCCTCGAAGAAGGGATGGTTGCCGGCAAGGGCATGCGGCAGGGGCTTCGGGTTGCCGGCCGCCTGCAACGGCCGCAGGCAGAGTTCGTAGGCCCGGCCGAAGTGGCCGCGGGCGAGCTTGGCGTCGCCCTCTTCCAGGGCGATCATCCCCAGGTGCACGTGGGCCTCGAGGAAGTCGGGACATTCCGAGAGCAGCCAGACGAGTTCCTCACGGGCGATCTCGGGCTCACCGGCTGCGATCATCGCCTCCACCTCCTCGATGTCTTCGCGGCGGCGGCGGGCGCAACGGGGCTGCACGATCTCCCAAGCCGGGCCGTCGGCGGAGTCGCGGCGGGCGAGCGTGATCCGCTCGGCACTAGTCGGCAGCCCTCCCCCGGGCTTGCCGCCCTGTCCGCGGCCACGGGCCCGTTTGCTGCGGTCGCGGGGAGAATCGTCGGCGGTCATGAAAGGCTGCAGGCTGTGGTGTCCCACAGCCTACACTCCGAATCGGGTTGGCGGTCTCGGCATCGCGATTGCAACAGCGTCTGGGCGGACCGCCAGTCAATACAAGCCCCCCGGCGCGAGCCGGGGGGATGCCGCGATCGATGCCGTTCGTCGCCGGACCGCTGGGGCTTTCTTGGATGGCAGGCGTCATCCCCCTTGCTTGCGCAAGGGGGCTTTTATGATGGTGGAGTCCTGAGCCGAACCGACACCCGATGGAGGCAGTCCCCGCGCTGTCGGCCCACGTTTTTCGGAGCCCGCCCTTGAATCCGCGCCGGCACCGTTCGGGAACGATGGCAAAGCCGCCCCCTGTGGCGGTCTCGCTCCTGGCCTGGTATCGCCGCCACCGCCGCGACCTGCCCTGGCGGGCGAACCGCGATCCCTACCGGGTCTGGGTGAGCGAGATCATGCTCCAGCAGACGCAGGTGGAACGGGTCAAGGAGTTCTTCACGCGGTTCCTGGAGCGGTTTCCCGACGTGGCCGCGCTGGCCCGGGCGCCCGAGCGGGACGTGCTCAAGCGGTGGGAGGGCCTCGGCTATTACCGGCGGGCCCGGCAGTTGCACGCCGCGGCCAAGCAGATCGTGGCCGAGCACGGCGGGGAGTTTCCGCGGACGGCGGCCGAGCTTCGCGGGCTGCCGGGGATCGGCCGTTACACCGCCGGGGCGATCGCCTCGATCGCGTTTGGTGAGCCGGAGCCGGTCGTGGAGGCCAACAGCCGCCGTGTGATCGCCAGGCTCGTGGGCCATGCGAAGCCCGTGGGTGGCGCCGCGGACGAGCCGCTCTGGCGGATTGCAGCAACGCTCGTGCCGCGGCGCGACCCGGGCCTGTTCAACCAGGCGCTCATGGATCTCGGCGCGACCGTCTGCACCGTCACCCGGCCGCTCTGCGACCGCTGTCCGCTCGCCGCGACCTGCGTCGCGCGGGCGACGGGCCGCGTGGAGGAGATTCCGCTGCTGCCGAAACAGCGAGCCGTGAAGCAGGTTCGCGAGACGGTCCTCGTGCTTGCGTATGGCGAGCGTGTTATCGTCGAACGCCGCGGGGCCGGCACGTGGTGGGAAGGGCTCTGGGATTTTCCCCGGGCGGCCGCGGGCGATCGCCGCAGGCCCGGGGATCGCCCGCTCGCCACCGTGGCCTACACGGTCACCCACCACCGCGTCACGTGCCGGGTGGTCGAGCGGCGGCTCGCCCGCGCGCCGGCGACCACCACGCCCCGCCGGCTCGTTTCGGTCGCGGCGCTCCAACGGCTCGCGATGACGGCCCCCGGCCGGCGGATCGCCCGGCTGCTGGTGGCCCGCGAGCCGCGGGATTAGCTCGGCGTGCCGAACTGCCGCATGTTCGTCACGGTGGCGGTGGCCGTGGCGCCTGCCGAGCCGATCAGGCTGAACACGAGTTGCGGCACGGGATTGGCTGTCGTGCCGAACGCGCCGTCGATGATGGTCTGGTTTCGGAACACGTCGAGGCTGATCGTCGCCATCCGTGGTCCGGCCCCCGAGGTGCGGCCGTCCAGCGTGAGCAGCGGGATCGTCATGAAGCCGGTCGAGCCGGAGGCAAGCAGCGGCGGATCGCTCAGATTGATCTGGGGCACGGCCATGCCATGTACGGAGACCACCAGTTGCACGGTCTCGCCGGCGTCGACGCCCGAGAACGCGACGTCGAGTTCCAGGCCGGTGCCGATGGGCTGGTCGGTCGGGTCGGTTCCATAGGGCACGAAACTGATCGTGGCCATCGAGAGCGGGTTGGACGCACCGATCGTGAACGTCATCGAACTGCCGGTGTCGGAGACGGTGCCCGTGGTCGGCTGGACCGCGTAGGCGAGCGGAGCCGAGTTGACCGTCACCGCCGATGAGACGGGTCCGCCCGTGACCTCGAACTGCCGCCGCACGAAC
>CAXNGP010000212.1:0-4618 GCA_964201845.1 Pirellulales bacterium | reverse complement strand
GCCGCTGGCTGGCGTTGATCCGGCTGCGGCTGGACGCGGCCCGCGGGGTCTCGCTTGCCGCCGCAACCGTGCCCCCGCTCGCCTACCGCTCCGGCCACGAGTTTGTGGCCGACGTGGCCCTGCTCGTGGACTGCCTGCGGGCGGATCACGGGCTCTCGCTCGACTCGCCGCCACAGGCCTGGCTCGACCTCGCCCGCACCTTCGGGCTCCACATGACGCGGCTCGACGTCCGCCAGGATGCCAGGGCCTACGTCGACATCATGGGGGCGATCCTGGCCGCGGCGGGCCTCGTCTCCGACGCCGCCGCCTACGCCGCACTCGACGAGACGGCCCGGGCCACGCTGCTCGTGGATTCGCTCGGGAAGGTGGGCGAGGTGCCGACCGCGGGCCTGCCGCCGCTCGCCGCCGACACGCTCGCCTTGTTCCAGGTCTTGCACACGGCCACCGTCCGGTTCGGTGCCGACTGCCTCGGCGGGGCGATCGTGAGCCTGACGCGCTGCCCCGCCGACGTGCTCTGCGTGCTCTGGCTGTGGCGTTGGGCGCGGGGCCGGGCCGCCGCCGCGGGCACGCCCGTGGCCGACCACGACATCGCCGTGGTGCCACTGTTTGAGAAGATCGACGACCTGGCACGGGCCGACGCCACGCTCGCCACGATCCTCGAGGTTCCGGCCTACCGCGAGCATCTCGCCGGCCGCGGCGACCGACAGATGGTGATGGTGGGCTACTCCGACAGCACCAAGGACGGCGGCTACCTCGCGGCCTGTTGCGGCCTGCAATCGGCGCAAGAGCGGCTCCATCACGGGGCCGCGGCCCGCGGCGTGAAGCTCACCTTCTTCCACGGTCGGGGCGGCTCGCTCGGCCGCGGCGGGGGCCCAGCGGCCCGCGGCATCCTCTCGCTGCCGCCCGAAACGCTCGACGGCAGCCTCCGGCTCACCGAGCAGGGGGAGGTGCTCGCCGAGCGATACGACGACGTCGAGATCGCCCGTCGCCACCTCGATCAGGTGACCTGGGCCACGCTCGTCGCATCGACGGCGCCTCCACCACCGCCGCCCGCGGAGTGGCCCGCCCTCGCCGCCCGGATGGCCGACAAATCGCTGGCCGCCTATCGCGACCTAGTCGACCAGCCCGGCTTCATCGGCTACTTCTCCAAGACGACGCCGATCGACGACATCGAAAACCTCCCGATCGCCTCGCGACCGGCCCGGCGACGGGGCGAGCGGACGCTCGACGACCTGCGGGCGATCCCCTGGGTGTTCGCCTGGACGCAGAGTCGCTGCATGATCCCGGCCTGGTATGGCCTGGGGGCGGCGCTGGCGGAGGTGAAGTATGAGGATCGCCGGGCGTGGCAGACGGTGTGCGAGATGTATCGCCGCTGGCCCTTCTTCACGGCCACGATCGACAACGCGACCTTGGCGCTCGCCAAGGCCGACATGGTGATCGCGGGCCACTATTCCGAGCTCGACGACGACGCCGACGCCCGCAAGCGGATCTGGCAACGGATCGCCGCCGAATATGACCGGGCCAGACAGGCGATCCTCGACATCGTCGGGAGCCGCGAGCTGCTCGGCGCCACGCCCTGGTTCCAACGGTCGATCGAGGCCCGCAATCCGTCGGTCGATCCGCTCAACCTGATCCAGGCCGAGTTCATGCGCCGCCGGCGGGCCGCCCTCGCGGCCGATCCCGCCGCGGGAGAGACCCATCGCGACCTGCTCCGGTTGTGCGTGCAGGGAATCGCGGCCGGGATGCGCACCACGGGGTGAGGAGGTCCCGATGCTGGCCGCAGATCTTGCCGTCGCCACGCTCGGTCCCTGCCGGATCGACTCGCCGCTCAAGCCCCTGATCGACGCCCGCAAGACCACCGAACACTACGTGGACGAGTTCGACCGCGTCTTGTTTCACGACACGCTCGGCGAGGTGGTGGCAACGGGCCTCCCGCCCACGGAGCTGCCCGGATTCGAGCCGGCCGGCCCCCGGCGGAGCATCTTCTTCGATCCCGCGAAGCTTCGTGTCGGGATCGTGACCTGCGGCGGACTCTGCCCCGGCATCAACGACGTGATCCGAGGGCTCGTGATGGAACTCACCTTCCACTACGGCGTGCAGCGGATCCTCGGCTTTCGCAACGGCTACCAGGGCTTCATCCCGCGATATGGCCACGATGTCCTGGATCTCTCGCCGGAACTCGTGAGCCGGATCGCCGAGGACGGGGGCACGATCCTGGGCACGTCTCGCGGCAGTCAGGATCCGGACGAAATCGTGGACTGCCTGGAGCGGCTCAGCATCGCCGTGCTGTTCGTGATCGGCGGCGACGGCACGCTCCGCGGGGCGATGAAGATCGCGGATCGCGTGCGGGCGCGGGGCGGGCGGATCGCCGTCGTCGGGATTCCCAAGACGATCGACAACGACATTCCCTACATCGACCAGTCGTTCGGCTTCCAGACCGCCTTCGCCGAGGCCACGCAGAGCATCCGCTCCGCCCACGTGGAGGCCAAGGCGTCGCCCCATGGCGTGGGACTCGTCAAGCTGATGGGCCGCCATTCGGGCTTCATCGCCTGCTACGCCGCGCTCGCCGAGCCCGACGCCAACTACGTCTTGATCCCGGAGGTGCCCTTCGCCCTCGACGGGCCCGGCGGCTTCCTCGCTCATCTGACCCGCCGGGTGCGGGATCGCGATCACGCGGTGATCGTGGTGGCGGAGGGGGCCGGCCAGGATCTTGTGCCGGCCGAGGAGGCGGGCGTGGATGCCTCGGGGAACAAGAAGCTCCACGACATCGGGCTTTTTCTGCGCCGACGGATCACCGACCACTTCGCGACCGCGGGGCTCGAGCTGAACCTCAAATACATCGACCCGAGTTATGCGATCCGGAGCGTGGAGGCGAATCCCTTCGACAGCGTCTATTGCATCCGGCTGGCGCAGAACGCGGTGCATGCCGCCCTCGCCGGACGCACGGAGCTCGTGATCGGCCGCTGGCGTGGCCGCTACGTTCACATTCCGATGGCCCTGGCCGTCAGCCGTCGCAACCAAGTCTGCCCCGACGGCGACCTCTGGCTCTCGGTGCTCGAGGCGACGGGCCAGCCGCTGAACTTCGCCTGATGGTCGCCGACGCCGCCCAGCCGGCTACCGCTTGCGTCTTATCACGACCGCCATCGTGATAACCCCAAACGCAGCCCCTGCCTGATTTGACCGAAGTCGTTGGTGCCGGGAGACTTATACGGTACGGCGATTCCACCCGGCCTCGTCTTATGCCGACAGCTCGCGGGATTAGCGAGAACCAGAGAAATACAAGTTCCACTCGCCCCGTGCCCCTACGCAGGAAGCCAGCTCCGCTCTTCCGCCATCGGGCCGACTCAACTCTGATCGCCATTGAGATAGAGATGGTGTGGGGTTGCGTTGGGCGGCGATGCGCCGGATGTGGGGCCTGCTCTGAGGGGCCGAAGGGGCTGATGCGACGTCGAGGCGCCTGAGGCGATCCGTGCTGGTCGTGCCTCCCGATGTGAATCCGTCGTCGCCCTCGTCAATCGGCGGCGTAGCCTCGAGCGGCGGGCCAGCCGCGGTGGCGTGCCGCCCTGATGCCCCGGTAGGATTTCCGTGGGCGGAGTGGTTTGTCCAGTCATCGTGGATGGAGCGTGTGGAACCAGGCGCTGGATCAGACGGCGGCCAACGCCTGGCGGAGTAGCTGAGCGTATTGTCCGCCGCAGATCAGCTTCGCCGTTCGCACAACGAGTCAACAGGGAGCACAGCAATGCTTCGGAACTTGAAGTGCCTGTGGGTTGCTGTCACTGCGTTGACTGCCGTGACTTGGGCAGCCGCAGACGACCCAGAGTTTTTGTCTCGCATCGTGGCGAAACTGGACGCACTGCATCGCGTCACTGAGGCTCCCCATCGCATGGCCGACTCCACGAGCATTTTGTGCCGGATTGCGTACAACACCAACATTCACGAGGGTTCAGCAACTCCTGCTTTTTGCCACGTGTACGTGACCGCGGATGCCAAGGAGCCCATGGCCGCCGGAAAGGGTGCCTATCCCCGCGGTTCTGCGATCGTCAAAGCAAAACTGGATAGCGAGGAAAGCAGCGATGCGGTTCTGTACACCGTGATGCGAAGGATGGAAGAGGGCTACGACGCCAAGCATGGTGATTGGGAGTACGCGGTTCTCGATGGCCCGAGCAAGCGAGTCCTCGCGAGGGGCAGGATCGATTCTTGCATCGAGTGCCACCAGCAATATGTGTCGACGGACTACGTGACGCGGGCCTACATGAAGTCGGAGTGAGTGCGAACCACCCGATGCAATGGACTCGCGTCAGCGCCCGGCGCGGTTTTCCAAGGTCGCCAAGAGCTGACGCGTCGCTGGTGGCAGCAGCGCCGCGAGGAGTTTGACCTCTACATCAGCCAGTTGGTGCTCGATGAGGCTGGGGCGGGCGATCCCACTGCAGCAGCCGACCGTCCTCGCCTGCTGGAAGGCTTGCCGCTTCTTGGCGAATCGGCGGAAGCCGACCGTCGTGCCGACCTCCTCATCGCCCGCCATCTGCTGCCGGCTAAAGCAGCCGCAGATGCACAGCACGTCGCCCTGGCTGCCACGGCTGGCGTAGACTACTTGCTGACGTGGAACTGCAAGCACATT
>CAXNGP010000211.1:0-4637 GCA_964201845.1 Pirellulales bacterium | reverse complement strand
TCGGCCTCCTGATTGGCCCGGGTGGTAAGACCATCCGCGCGATCCAGGAGAACACCGGCGCGAGCATCGAGGTGGAAGATGACGGCACGGTGACCGTGGCCAGCCACGACGCCGAGGGCGCGATGGCGGCCATGGCCCAGGTCGAGGCGCTCACGGCCTCGATCCAGATCGGCCGGATCTACGAGGGCAAGGTGACGAGCATCAAGGACTTCGGCGCATTCGTGGAACTGGTGCCGGGCAAGGACGGCCTGTGCCACGTCAGCGAGCTCTCCGACGACTTCGTGAAGAACGTCACCGACGTCTGCCGCGTCGGCGACGTGATGCGGGTCAAGGTGATCGCCGTCGACGACCAGGATCGCGTCAAGCTCAGCCGCAAGGCAGCGCTGCGGGAACTGGCCGAGGCGGCGGGCGGCGGGCAGCCGGCCCAGGCGGAATGATCCGCCGGCCCTCGGGCCGGTGATGGTGGAGAGCGGGCCATGGTGGCCGACGACGACCGCGACTCGACGCGTGCGGAAACCTACGCCGAGTTCGCGGCGCTCGTCGGCGGCCTGGCCCACGAGATCCGCAACCCGCTCTCCACCATCCGGCTCAACATGGAGCTGCTCGCGGAAGACTTCGCCGAGACCGCCGCCGAGTCGCCCACCAAGCAGCGCGACCGGCGGGCCCGGGCCAAGATCGAGCTCGTGCGGCAGGAATGCGACCGGCTGCAGAAACTGCTGGGCGACTTCCTCGACTTCGCCCGCCAGGAGTCGCTCTCGCCCGAGCCGGGCAACCTCAACGCCGAACTCGACCAGTTGCTCGACTTCTTCGCGATCCGGGCCCAGGAGGCGGGGGTCGAGGTCGTCCGGTACCTCGACCCCGAGCTGCCGAGCGTCCGGCTCGACCGCGAGACGTTTCGGTCGGCCGTTCTCAACCTGCTGCTCAACGCCGTGCAGGCGATGGAGACGGGCGGGCAGCTCGTGATCCGCACCCGGCCGGCCGGCCTGGGCGTGCTCGTCGAACTGATCGACACCGGCCCGGGCATGGGCGCCGAGACGCTCGGCAAGGTGTTCCGGGCGTTCTACACCACCAAGCAGGGCGGCTCCGGCTTAGGTCTGCCGACCGCCCGCAAGATCATCGAGGCCCACGGCGGCACGATCGACCTCGAGAGTACGCCGGGCCGCGGCACGAAGGTCACGATCTGGCTGCCGGCGCCTCCCCGCCTGCCGCCCCACGACCAGGGTGAGCCGCCGAGCCGCTCCTGAACCGGCTGCTGGACGCCCAGCGCCACCGCTGCGTACCATCCGACTCATGGCCGATTCCGCACCGCCGACCAAGCTCCCGCCCCCTCCGCCGCCGGCCACCGAGCCGGCCGGCCCGGTCCGCCTGCTCGTGGTCGACAACGACATCGTGCACGCCCGCACCATGGGCGAGGCCCTCGGCCGGCTGGGGCTCGATGTCACGGTGGTGGGCAGCGGCGGCGAAGGCGCCCGCCGGATCGGGCAGGAGACCTTCGATCTCGTCGTCACCGACCTGATGATGAACGACATCGGCGGCCTGGAGATCCTGGCCCGCGCCAAGCAGGCGTCTCCCGAGACCGAGGTGATCGTCGTCACCGGCCACGGCACGATTCCATCGGCCGTGCTCGCGATGCAGCAGGGCGCGTTCACCTATCTCCAGAAACCGCTCGACCTTGGCCACCTGCGGGCCGCCGTCGAGAAGGCGTCGGAGGGTATCCGCCTCAAGCGTCAAAATCTGGAACTGAATCGCCGGCTCGACGAAAAGTTCGGCTTCGAGGGGGTGATCGGCTCGAGCCCGCAGATGCTGGCGCTGATCGACCGGATGAAGCGGATCGCCCCCACCGACGCCACCGTCCTGATCCAGGGGGAGACGGGCACCGGCAAGGAACTCGTCGCGCAGGCCATCCACCAGAACAGCCCGCGCAAGCCGAAGCCGTTCGTGGCCCTCAACTGCGCCGCACTCAGCGAGAACATCCTCGAGAGCGAGCTGTTCGGGCACGTGAAGGGCGCCTTCACCGATGCCTCCAGCGACCGGATCGGGAAGTTCGAATACGCCAACGGCGGCACGCTTTTCCTCGACGAGGTCGGCGACATGCCGATGGCCACGCAGATCAAGCTGCTGCGGGTGCTGGAGTCGGGCGAGATCACGCGGGTCGGCTCCAATACGCCCGTGCGCGTCAATGTCCGGATTCTCTCCGCCACCAACCGCAACCTCGAGGAGGCGATCGCGTCCGGGGCCTTCCGCAGCGACTTGTACCACCGGCTCAAGGTGGTGACGGTCGGGATCCCGCCGCTCCGTGATCGCTCCGGCGACATCCCGCTCCTGATCGAGCACTTCGTCAAGCAGTTCGCGAAGCGACACGGCAAGCAGATCAAGGGGGTCTCGCTGGCGGCGCGGGTCAAGCTCGGCTCCTATCCCTGGCCCGGCAACGTGCGTCAACTCAGGAACGTGGTCGAGAGCATGGTGGTGGTCGACTGCGACGAGACACTCGACGTGGACGACCTGCCGCTGGAGCTCGAACCCGACGTCGCCGCGGCGGCAACCGGCTCGGTCGACGCCGTTACCGGATTGCAGGCGCTCGTGGGCAAGCCACTCGACGAGGTCGAGCGGATCTTCATCATGGAGACGCTCAAACTGACCGGGGGCAACCGCGAACAGGCCGCCGCCCTGCTCGGCATCGGCGAGCGGACGCTGTACCGCAAGATCAAGGAATACCAGCTGACGTGAAGCCGGAAACCGGTTCCGTCTGCTAGGATTCCGGGGTCACTCACGGGCGCGAAGGGCATGCCACGGATCGAGAAACTGCCACAGTCGGTGGTCAACCGGATCGCCGCCGGCGAGGTGGTGGAGCGGCCGGCGAGCGTCGCCAAGGAACTCCTCGAGAACGCGCTCGACGCCGGCCCCACGCGGATCGACGTCGAGCTCGAACAGGGAGGCGTGGCGCTGGTGCGGGTCGTCGATGACGGCTGCGGCATCGCGCCGGAGGAGCTGCCGTTGGCCGTGGCGGCCCATGCCACGAGCAAGCTGAGGACGGCCGACGACCTCGACCGGATCGGCACCCTCGGGTTTCGTGGCGAGGCGCTCGCGAGCATCGGGGAGGTGGCGCGGCTCACGATCCGGTCACGGCAGGCCGGAGCGGCCGGGGCGGCGCTCACCGTCGACGGCGGCCGGGTCGGCGAGGTGATTCCCGACGGCTGCGCCGTGGGCACGACGGTCGAGGTTCGGCAGTTGTTCGGCAACGTCCCGGCCCGCCGGGCCTTCCTCCGGGCGCCGCAGACCGAATGGTCGCACGCGTCCGAGGCCTTCGTGCGGACGGCCCTCGGCCATCCCGGCATCGCGTTCACCCTCGCCCACCAGCCGTCGGCCACGGCCCGCCCCCGCCAGGTCCACGACCTTCCGCGGGCTGACTCCTGGCGGGATCGCATCGCGGGCCTCTTCGGCCACGAGCTGGCCGACAGCCTGCTCGAAATCGAGGCCGACGACGGCGAGATTGGCGTCACCGGCTACGTCGGCCGACCGGAGCACGACATGGCGAGCGGCCGCCTCCAGCACCTGTTCGTCGCGGGCCGGCCGTTTCGTGACCGCTCGATCCTCCACGCGGTCCAGGAGGCCTACCGCGGGCTCCTGCTCTCGGGCCGGCAGCCGATCGCCTTCCTGCGGTTCGACCTTCCGCCCGACGCGGTGGACGTGAACGTCCACCCCGCGAAGATGGAGGTTCGATTTCGCGAGCCGGCCAGGTTGTATCGGCTCGTCCTCTCGGCGCTCCGGACGAGGTTTCTCACCGACGGCACGACCACCCGCCTCGTGCCACCGGCCGCCGCGCCGCGGGCCCCGGCCGCGCCAATCTTTCCCGAATGGTCGACGCCGCGAGCCAGCCAACGCCTCGACGACCAGCCCGACCGCCCCGGCGACTACGCGGGGCATGCGGTCGGCGCGCCGTGGGCCGGCGGGCTGCGGGCCGGTGCCGCCGTGGCCGCGCCGCCTGCGGCCTGGGAGGCCGAAGACGTCGCACAGGCCGTGGCGGCCGACAGCGAGCGCGCCGTGCAGATGCACGACCGGTACATCGTGGTCGAGAGCCGCGACGGGATTGAGGTCATCGACCAGCACGCGCTCCACGAGCGGGTGCTCTACGAGCGGCTCAAGGCCTCGGTCGCCGCCGGCGGGCTGGAGGTCCAGCCGCTACTCGTTCCCGAGCGAGTCGAATTGCCGCCGGCCGAACTCGAACTCGTCCAGGAGCACACCGCTACCCTGGAGCGGGCCGGCATGCGGGTCGAGCCTTTCGGAGGCGCGACCGTGATCGTTACCAGCAAGCCGGCGCTGGCGGGCGACGCACCGGCCCGCGAACTCGTCCGCGAGGTCCTCGACCGGCTGGCGGCGGCGGCCGCCGCTGGTGGCACGGCCGGGCTGCTCGTCGACGAGGTGCTGCACGGCCTGGCCTGCAAGGCGGCGATCAAGGCGGGCGACCGGCTTTCCCAGGCGGAGGTTGACTCGCTCGTCCGCGACCGGCGGCTCGTGCCCGAGGCCCACCACTGCCCCCACGGCAGGCCCACCTCCCTGACGCTCTCCCGGCGGGACCTCGACCGCCAGTTCCGCCGTACCTGACCCCTGCACCCTGGAACTCCTCGGAAACCCTCGAT
>CAXNGP010000210.1:0-4648 GCA_964201845.1 Pirellulales bacterium | reverse complement strand
GCGGCCGGTCGGAAACGCGGCGGCCGCCGCCATCGGCGTCGTCCGGCAGGATCGCCGCGGCAGCCGACCCGACCGGGCCCTCAAGGCCCACTGGGCCACGCCCGTGCTCCACGACGGCCATCTCTACGGCGAGAGCGGCCGCAACTCGGGCGACGCCGTGCTCGCGTGCGTCGATTGGAAGACGGGGGCGGTGGCGTGGAGCGAGGGGGGCTACGGACGCGCGAGCGTGACGCTGGCCTGCGGCCACCTCGTGGTGCTGGGTGAATACGGCGACCTGGCCCTCGTGCGGGCGACCCCCGAGCGCTATCAGGAAATCTCGCGGGTTCGGATCGTCGGCGAGGTCGCCCCGGGGCAACAGGCCGACCTGCTCACGCCTCCCTGCTGGGCCGCACCGGTGATCGCGCGCGGCCTGCTCTATCTGCGTGGCAAGGATCGACTCGTGTGCCTCGACCTCACCGACGTTCAGTAGTCGGCAAGGCGGCCGGCTTCTGATTTGTCAAGGGTGAATCAAGGGTGGACGCTGGCACTGTCCGGCGCGGAGTCGAGTGGCCGATAACGGCGGTTTGTCACGCGGTCGGCGTCTCTCTGGACAGTCGGCGCGCGGGCGTCCCATACTCGTCCCCTTCGAGGCGGGCGAACCGAGCCGCGGCCCACCGCGGCGATTCCCCTGGAGCACGACCGAGCATGTTCGAGATCGCGATCAGCCAGATGACGACGCCCCGCTGGGACCTGTCGCTCGAGGTGGAGCGGCTTGCCGCACACGGCTTCGATGCCGTGTCGGTCTGGAGGCCGAAGATTTCCGATGTCGGCACCACGGCGGCGGCGGCCTTGATCGCGGCGGCCGGGCTCCACGTCTCGAGCGTGCAGTGGGCGGGCGGCTTCACCGGCGGCGACGGCCGCTCGTTCGACGAGAGCATCGACGATGCCCTGGAGGCGATCGAGACGGCCGAGACGCTCGGCGCCCCGGTCCTGGTGGTGCATAGCGGTTGCCGGGGGGGACACACCCGGTCGCATGCCCGCCGGCTATTGGCGGAGGCGCTGGAGTTGCTCGCCGCACCGGCCCGGCAGGCCGGGGTCACCTTGGCCGTCAAGCCGATGCATCCGGTGGCGGCCGTCGGCTGCAGTTTTGTGGGTCGTCTGGCCGAAGCGGTCGAACTCATCGAGAGTTTCGACGACCCGGCCGTGCGGCTGGCCCTGGATCTCTGGCACTGGGCCGACGATCCCGAGGCCGGCAGCCTCGTGCCCCGTCTCGCCGAGCGCACGGCGGTGGTGCAGGTCGCCGACCGGACCGGGACGGCCGCGGTCGCGGAAGATCGTCTGCCCGCGGGGCACGGCCGGCTGCCGCTGGCGGACGTGCTGGCTGGCCTGGCGGCCCACGGCTATCGCGGGGAACTGGAGTTCGACCCCGTCGGCGAGTCGGTCGAGATCCTCGGCTACGAAGGGGTGCTCGCGGAGACGCGACTGGTCGCGTCGGCCTGGTCGGCCCGGATCGCCGCGGCCGTCGAGGCGGGCAGCGGGTCGTTCGCGACGGGGCCCGCTCACTTCCGCGGGGCCGGCTCCCGGAGATCCCACGCCTCGAGCCAGACGGTCTCGCCGGGCTGAAGCTCGAAGTCTTCCCGCAGCCGGCGGTCGAAATCGTCCATGTGGGCGGCGCCGTAGAAGATGGCGATCCGGCGATCTCCCCGGGCGATCCGCTTCTCGAGCACCGCCAGGGCGGCGGCGTTTCGGTCGGTGATCAGGGTCGAGCCCTCCTCGTCGCCGAAGGCGCTCGTCAACACGTCCATGTCGGTGAACTGCTCGGCCATCATCCGGCGGAGGCGAATCTGGCGGTCGGCCCCGCCGCCGAAGAGCAGGCCGAAGAGTTCGCCCACGCCCATCTCGGGCGCGGTCGTCTCGCCCCGCTCGGCCCGTGCCATGCTTTCCTGCATGATCTTCGTGAACATGCTCCACCAGGACTCGCCCCGCTTCTTCATCGCCTGCTGAAACTCCTTGGGCGAGAGGTCGGCGTGCACGAAGTTGGCGGCGGTGTAGTCGATCTGCTCGAGCTGAAACTCGAGGCCCAGAAGTTTCGTGAGTCCCTGCTGGGCGGAGCCGATGGCGCCGGAGGGTTTGCGGCCCGGCCGCGGGCGTTCGTTGGGCGGGGCCACCAGTTCGTAGAGGACGGCGTCGTAGTCGGCGAACAGCCGGTCGAGGGTCTCATAGTAGTCGGCCCCGCCGAGGTGAACCGCCGCCACCAGGTCGACGGTCACCGGCTTGCGGCCGGCCCGGGCCGCCGCCCGGGCGTCTTCGGTGTAGGCCACGATCGAGGTGTCGAGCGACTCCAGTCCGCCGTCGGCGTCGCGGGAGAGCCGGAGGAACTCGACCGCTTCGGCGACGCCGACTTCCCGGTCGGCTACCGGCTCCCGGGCCGGGGCACCCTGGCCGGCGGCGAGGCCGGCAAGGAGGGCAAGCGGGAGGAGGGCGGCGAGGCGGCGAGACTCGTGGGGCATGGGCGGGGGCTCCGGGGTGGGCCGAAAGTGATTTTCACCCTCGAATTGCAGGATACCCGACCCGGCCCCCGGGGCCACCGGCCGGCAGCCCGGCTTGTCCGGCACGGCCGGACGGCCCCCCGGACCCGCAGGGTTTTCCAAGATTCGTCAACCCGGCCGACCCGCACGACCGATACGAGAGGAGCGATCCGCACAGGCGGACGGAATGGCTCCTGCACCACAGGGCGAAAAGCGATGGCCACGACACTGGGTTTGAAGCGGTTCCTGGCGGCGATCCTCGCGGCGTCGGTCGCGTTCCCCGCGGCGGCGGGCGACTGGATGCCGCTGCTGCCGGACCAGGACTTCTACGACTTCCAGCTTTTCGCGCCGCCGGATCTCGGTGACTACAATATCTACAAGGAAAATCGAGACGGCATCTATTTAGATTACGACCGGCTGTACTGGGGCATCACGGTGCCTCGCGTGACCCAGACCGGCCGCACGCAGGTCGGCTTCTCGGTCATCCCCACGAATCCGGTCTCGCCACAGACGATCGTCCAACTCAACAACGACTACCTGGAGTACTCCCAGGAGTTTCCGATCGTGATCACCACGAGCCCGCCGCCGACTGAGCAGGTGATCCCGCAGTCGGCTCCGGACGTCACCTACTTCGAGATCGGGGCCGAACCGACCGAGTTCGATCTGAACACGAGCTGGATGCGGACCAAGATGACGTGGGGCAATCGGTATGAGGGCGGCTGGTCCTACAACGACCGCGGCGTCCACCTCTCCTACTTCCAGCTCGGTGCTCAGTCGCAGGAGTTCCGGTCGATCAGCGAGTTTGCGGCCAGCTCGCCGACGCAGGAAGTGACTATCGAGTTTGGCGGTGTCGGTGGCGGTGGCGGCGGCGGCGACAATGCCGGCGGCTCGACGATCGCATCGGTAACGATTGAGACCACGTCGGACAGCCCGCCGCCCGATCACCTCATCACCCAGACGCTGGTGCAGAAGAATGACACCGAGATCCAGAGCGCCGGCGTGGCGTTCACGGTCAACCGCGCTCTGGGGCGGCAGCCGGGAGACGGCGACCTGACGTTTTCCCTCGGGCCGAGGTTCATTCAGTTCGCCGAGCGCTACCAGCTGACCTACACAAGCTACCAGAACGAGTTCAACGTCGTGGCGAACGGTGAGGGCGGCGTGGGCCCTGGTGGCGAGGTCATCAACCAGCCTTTCAGCGGAGCCTCGCAGCTGGGCATCCTCACCACGGACCTGCCCTCGACGCTCACCGGTGTGGGGCCGGGTTCGCTCTTCCAGGTGGGTGACTGGGAGACGTACACGTCCAATAATCTCGTGGGACCGGAGTTCGGCATGATGTTCGAAGGCCAGCGGGGCCGTTGGTCATGGCAACTCGGCGGCAAGTTCACCGCCGGCTTCAACTGGCAGAACAACATCTACAAGGGATCCAACTTTGCCGAAGCGACCGGTGCCGACTACCTCCGGACGAACTTCGCGGGCGGCGGCCTGACGACGGTCAACGTCACCCAGGGCCTCGTGGGAGGCGCCACGGCGACGGTGGTCGAAATCCCGAACTCACCGCTCATCAATCAGATCTTCCCGACCGGAAATATCGACACCACCAACGCAGCGGAACACCGGTTCGTGTTTTCCCCGATTGGCGAGTGGCGGCTCGGCGGCCGGTTCAAGGTGAGCCAGGCGATCAGCCTCAACGTCGGGTACACCGGGATGTGGCTGTCGCAGATCGCCCGGGCCTCGTCGAACACGGGCTTCATCACGGAACTGCGGCCCGTGCAGGACGTGGCTCGCAACAACACCGACCAGACGATCTACGTCAACGCTTTGGGCAGGCAGCAGCCTGGGCCCGGCCCGGGGGTGACGGCGGTGCCGCCCGACTACTCCTACGTCACCACGAGGCCGGCGGCCTTCAACCAGCTGACCCCGGTCGACGGCGGGAACGAATACGTGTTCACCAACGGCGTCGACTTCGGCATCGAGATCAAGTATTAAACGGCTTCGCGGCCATCCCTGGCCCGCGAAGCCTCGGTGAGGCGGAGGGCGAGCCAAGGTCGCCCTCGCCTCGCGGCGGCCGGCTTCCTGCCGGCCTGACGTCAGTGCTCCACTCGCGGCCATCCCTGGCCCGCGAAGCCTCGGCGAGGCGGAGG
>CAXNGP010000209.1:0-4659 GCA_964201845.1 Pirellulales bacterium | reverse complement strand
ATCTTCCAGGCCAGCTCGTCGGGATCGCGGGCGATCGGGTCGTACTCGGCCTCGAGCCAGAACCGGGGCAGCGCCGTCGCCCGCCCGCCGGGTGGCACCATCGAGAGGTAGCTCGGAAGCCCGGCCACGCCCGACTCATCGAGCCCCATCCCGATCCGCTTCATTCGGTAGTCGGCTGCCACGAAGACCCGCGCCATGCGGCTGTCGCCCGGCACGCCGCCGACGGTCACGACCTGCGACCCCAGTGCCTCCTCCATCCCGCGGAAGACGCGGGCGGCATCGGGGCCGATCGTCCGCTGCTTCGACAGGAACGTGTTCAGGCGGGTGATGCCCTCGGGCGTCGGGTCGATCGAGCAGAGGATGCCTCCCTGGCGGACCCCGTCGATGGCCCGGAGGGCGACCAGCAGATCCTCGAGGTGGAGGAGCGGGCGGCGGTTCTTCGCGCCGACCACGTTGCCCCGCGCGTCGACGCTGATGCGGTCGGCCGGCCCCGCGAGCACGATGTCATGATTCGTGGGATCGACGAAGACGTGGGTGATCCGTTCCAACCCGCCGAGAAACAGGACGTCGGCCGGCAGCGGGTCTTTGCCGGCGATCGAACCCTCGACCGCGGCGATGATCCGGGCCAGCGAAACCTTTCGCATGTCGCTCGGGCCGCCGTCCGCCAGATCGGCCAGCGCCTTCTGCCGCTCGGCCGCGAGCGACTCGAGGGCCTTGGGATCGAGGTTGCCAATGATTCCCTGGGCGTCGACCGAGATGCCGCCGACGGCCTGGCCGCCAAAGCCAAACCCTCCACCGCCCTGGGCTGCGGCCCGCTCGGGAGCCAGCAGGCCGACGACGGCGACCAGAAAACAGGCGGCGAAAGGCGTCCGGAAGCGACTCATGAAAACCCTCATTGCGACGCGGAAAGGGCCTGCGGACAATAGGAGAGATGCTAGTCGGCACCGACGAAAGCGGCAAACCCGATTCCCCGGGTGAAATGCCCCCTCGCGGCCCCTCCAACACCGCCGACCGCGACCACTCCCCGCTCCCGATGACGTCCGCGACCCAACCCCCGTTTCTCCGTGTCAGCGATCCGGTCGCGGGCCGCCAGGTGGTGCCACTCGTGACCGGCGAACGGATCACACTCGGGCGAGCGCCGAGCAACCGGATCGTCGTGCATGACGAGCGTGCCAGCCGGTTCCACGCGGAGGTCTTCTCGACGGACTCCGGCTGGATGATTCGTGACCTCGACAGCCGCAACGGAACGCTGCTCGAGGGCCAGTTGCTCGTGGGCGACCGGCGGCTCGAGGCCGGCGACTCGTTTCAGATCGGACTCGCCGAGGTCGTCTATTGCGAGCCGGGCTCGGTCGCCGACACGACCGGGGCAGCCGCGGCCGGCGGCGGAGCGGCCACCGGGGAGATGCCGGCCGACGTCGATGCCTGGCACGCCTCGATCACCCACCGGCGCACCAAGAGTCGCCTGCTCGATGACATCGGCGCCGCAGCCGGTTCCGCCCCCCGCGTCGGCCGCGCGGCGGCGGAACTCTGCCGGCTCGCCTTTTCGCTGGGCAGGGCCGGCGACCTGGCCGCCGTCTCGCGACTGGCGTTGACCTCGGCGCTGGCCGACACGGCCGCGACCCGCGGCGTCGTGCTCCTCCCGGAACGGATCGGCGACGACCCTCCGGGCGGGGGCGCCGCCGCCGCTTCACTTGCCCCGGTCGCCGCCGTGCCCGACCCCTGGCCCGTGCCCTATCCGGCGGGCATCGTCGCGACCGTGCTCGCCACCGACGAGGCACTGCTGGCGGCCGCGCCGGCCCGCGGCACGGCCGCCGCCGCGGCGACGGCAACCATCTCGGCGCCGATCCGATCACGCGGACGGGCGGTCGGCGTCATGCACCTGGAACTCGAGCGTGGGGACCGCCAGGCCACGCCCGACGATCTCGAGTTCGTGATGGCCGTCTGCGACGCCCTCGGCGTGGCAATCGACAATCTCTCCACCCGCGAGGCCCTCTCGACGAGGCTGGCCACCGCCGCCGATGAAAACGAGCGGCTCCGCCGGCGACTCGGCGAGGAAACGCCCCGGATGGTCGGATCGAGCCCGGCTCTGGAAGGCATCGTGGGCCAGATCGAGCGAGTGGCGAGGACCAAGGCCACGGTGCTCATCCGGGGCGAGAGTGGCTCCGGCAAGGAACTCGTCGCCCGCGCGATCCACGAGGCGAGCGACCGCCGGGCGAGCCCCTTCATCTGCCTCAACTGCGCGGCCCTGTCGGAGACGCTGCTCGAGAGCGAGCTCTTCGGGCACGAGAAGGGCGCCTTCACCGGGGCCACCGAGAAGAAGCTCGGGAAGTTCGAGGCCGCCCACCGCGGCACGCTCGTGCTCGACGAGATCGGCGAGATGAGCCCGGCGATCCAGGCGAAGTTTCTCCGCGTGCTCGAGGGCCATCCCTTCGAGCGGGTCGGCGGCTCGACGAGGGTCCAAGTCGACGTCCGCGTGGTGGCGGCCACCAACCGCAACCTCGAGGAGGCCGTGGCCGCCGGTGAGTTCCGCCGCGACCTCTACTTCCGGCTCAAGGTCGTGGAGATCCTCGTGCCCCCCTTGCGGCGCCGCCGCGAAGACATCGAGGCCATCGCCGGCCACTTCCTCACGCGGTTCGCTGCCGAGACGGGCAGGCGGGTCCAGGGCTTCACGCCGGCGGCACTCGAGGCGTTGCGGGCCTACCACTGGCCGGGCAACATCCGCGAACTGAGAAACGTGGTCGAGCGGGCGGTGGTACTGGCCCAAGTCGAGTGGATCGACGCCGGCGACATGGTGCTCTCGCAGCTCGCGCCACCGGGCGACACCGGCCAGGCTCCTGCGGGCCGCCCCGCCGCCTTCGTGCCGATGACCATCGAGGAGATGGAGCGGCGGCACGTGCTCGACACGCTCGAGGCGGTCGGAGGCAACAAAACCAAAGCCGCCGCCATCCTGGGGATCGAGCGGTCGACGCTCGACCGCAAGCTCGCCAAGTGGGCCCGGGCCTGACGGTCCCGAGGGGGCTGTCCGGACAGTGCCCGAAGGCACGGTGCTCGCGACCGCGGACGGATTCCCATCTCCCCGCCGCCGCTCATCCATTTCTCATCCTGCGGCCGCTTGACGCCCACCCCCTCGCATAGCGTACTCTTCGCCCCGCCCGCGGCTCCCCTGCGTCGCCGGTGCGGCTCCCGCCTTGCCCATCCCTCCCCATCAGGATCTGCACCATGTCGCCCCGCAGCCTCGTGTCCGCTCTCGACTTCCTGACCCGCGCTCGCGGAGCCCAGCATGCTCGTTGCCGGCAGAAGCCACGTGGCCGCGGCACCAAGGCTGCCGCCACCCTGGGGGGCGAACGACTCGAGCCCCGGCTGGCGCTGGCGGTCAACCCCGCAACCGGCTTGCCGGCCGATTTCCCGTCGGCCGAAGAGCTGGCGGCCGAAGCGCAAGACATCAAGTTCGCCTCCGGCCTGCCGGCCGACATGACCGCCTCCGCCTACCTCTTCATCGGCGATCACAGCGTCAGCAACTCCGAGATCTGGAGAATGAACGTCGCTGACAAGCCACTCACGGCGCCGAGCTGGGGCGACGTGCGTCGCGAGCAGGGCACGTTTGCCCGGGGTGTCTCCTACCCCATCACGGTTGACTGGCTCGACTCCAATCGCGCTGCCGGGCCCGACTACGACTACCGGGCCTGGATCGATCGCTCCGCCAACCCCACCTGGACCTCCGGCTCTCCCACCCCCTCGAGCCCCGACTTCTTCGTCACCGACCCGGGGCAGTTGCTCCAGCGCCGCTGGTTCGGCTCCGAGGTCGACGCAACGCTCGACAAGACTGCGGAGGTGCATTTTCCGGGGATCGATCTCGACGTCGACAGCGACAACTCCGGATCTGTCGACGGTAGCCCGGCCGAGGATGCCTTGGAACTCGTCTCCACGACCGGCGTGAACGTGCCGGTGAGCACGGCGAGCATGGCAGGGCTCACGCCCCTGGTTGTGGGCATCAGCGACAACCTCCGGCACGCGGCCACCACCGGGCAGGTGTCGTTTACGTTCTCCTCCACCGCGCCCACGGCATTTCGGCTCTGGCGGGATGCCGCCCGCACCCTGCCGCTCCCCTGGGGCACGGCCGTCACCGCCGCCCAGTTGGGCCTCGCCTTCGGCGGCCGCTTGAACCTCCAGCTTGAGGCCGTCACCCAGACGTCATCCTTCGCCGCCATCACCACCACGGCCCTGGTGACCGGGGGCATCTGGCAGGGAACGCTCCAGGACACCGTCCGCGCCCGCGGCGTGCCCGGCGTCGATCTCGACGTCGATAGCGACAACGACGGCACCCTCATGCGGTCGATGCTCGAGGATTGGGAGGAGGACGCGGGGGTCGCGAACGGCTCAACCACGCCCACCAAGCCCGGCCTCATCGTGCCGGTCGGCGGCAGCCGTGCGCAGATCATCGTGGACGTGCCGGCGGGCCGCACGGCGTCGCTTGCGATCACGCAGGGTGCCGACAAAGTCCGCCTCTGGTCGGATGCAACCGGCGGAACGGCCATTGCCGCCACGGGCACGACGATCGTCGGCGGCCCGGCCCAGACCTTCTGGATCGAGGCCTTCGCCGCGAGCGCGAGCCTGGCCGACATCGCCTTCACGCTCACGCCTGACGTCAGCACGGGCAGT
>CAXNGP010000208.1:0-4669 GCA_964201845.1 Pirellulales bacterium | reverse complement strand
AAGTGGCAGCAGAAGGTCTACCGCTGGTACACGGGCTACATGGGCCTGCGGAGCGAGACCGCCGAGCACCGCCGTGACCGCCGGCCGGAGCTGATCATCGAGGAAGCCGTGCGGCGGATGCTGCCCAAGAGCCGGCTTGGCCGCGTGATGCTCGACAAGCTCAAGGTCTACGCCGGTTCCGAGCATCCCCATCAGGCCCAGCAGCCCGAGCCCATCCAACTCGGTGCCTGACAGCCCCGCGGGCCGACGTTTTTCCAGCCATCGCCCTCCCGTATCCGAGCCGAGAAGCACAGCCAGAGGACAGCATGACCACCGAACCGCAGCCCACCGCCACTCCCGCCGCCAGCCCGACCCAGGCCGTCCGTGCCGTGCGGCGTGGCGACGAGATCATCGCCACCGGTCGCCGCAAGACGGCGGTGGCCCGCGTGCGGCTGCGTCCGGGCAAGGGTCA
This sequence comes from Pirellulales bacterium, assembly GCA_964201845.1. Taxonomy (GTDB): domain Bacteria; phylum Planctomycetota; class Planctomycetia; order Pirellulales; family UBA1268; genus QWPN01. Next base: position 4,218 of record CAXNGP010000208.1, on the reverse strand, counting down.
GGTGACGATCAACGGTCGCGACCTCGAGGCCTATTTCCCCTCCGTGAAGGAGCGGGCCCTGGTGGCCGGTGCCCTCGAGGAGATGGGCAAGCGGTCGGTCGTGAAGGTCGCGATCACGGTCGACGGAGGCGGCTTGGCCGGTCAGGCCGGAGCCTGCCGGCTCGGGATCGCCAGGGCGCTCAAGGCATTCGACGCCGAACTGGCCGAGCCGCTCCGGCAAGCCGGGCTCCTGACCCGCGACGGGCGGATGAAGGAACGGAAGAAGTACGGCCTCCGGGGAGCCCGCCGCGGCACCCAGTTCAGCAAGCGGTAAGCCCTGGTTTTTCGGCGATTTCCGCTGGAATCCCGCCGTCGGAATCGGCTGCCGGCCGCGGTGGCCCCGGCAAGCGTCACGACCGGCACGACCCGTTCAGGCAGCCCTGTTTTCTTGGGGCCGAGCCGAGAGCCATACTAGAGAGCCGCCTGCGGACGAGGATCGATCCCGTCCGGCCTCGCGGTCCGCGTCTGCCCAACTCGTTCCGGGAGGATTTCCCCCATGTCGTGCCCGACCGTATCCCGCATCGTGATGGCCGCGCTGTGCGCGGCGACCATCGTCTCGCCGCCCCGGGTTTGGGGCCAGCAGGAGACCACCTCGGCCGCCGCCGAAGCCCGCGACGTGCTCGCTGCGGAAGCTGATGGGCTCGCCGAGGTGAAGTTTGTCGCCAACGATGCCCGCTCGGCCCAGGTGGTGGTCACCAACCGGGGCGATCGTCCGCTCACGCTCCGACTGCCGGCGGCCTTCGCCGGTGTTCCACTGCTGGCGCAGATGGGGATGGGCGGCGGCCAGCAGGGCGCCGGGTTTGGCGCCGGTGGCATCGGCGGCATCCCGCAGAACGTCGGCGGCGGTGGGATGCAGAATCAGGGCATGGGCATCGGTGGCGCGGCGGGCGGCAATCCGTTCGGCTGCTGGGTCGCCCGCGAGGTCTACGGCGTGCACGACCACCGCTGGCTTGCCTTCCGCCAGTGGATGGTCTGGGAGGCGCCGAGCTGGCTGCAGGATCTCTATCTCTCGCAGGGCGAAGACTTCGCCGCCTGGCTCCACGAACGGCCTGCCGCCAAGGCGGCGGTGCGACTGGCGATGGATCGCGCCATCGCAGCCCATGATGCTGGCGATGCCGTCGGGCAGTTTCGCGTGGCCACCGCGGCCCCCGATTCGTTCACCAAGCCGTTCACCGTCGCCGCCGGCGCGACCGTGGCGGTGAAGGTGCCGACCGTGTGTCTCGAATACGGCAAGCGGGAGCCCACGGCCCGCATGCCCTACCGGCTCACCGCCCTCGAGAAGGTCTCGCAGGACCCCAAGGTCGCGCTGATCCTCGGCGGTTTGGCCAGCGGTCACCTGTCGCAAAAGGTCGCCCAAGCGGCGGCGTGGCACCTCGCCAGCGGCCGGACGTGGGAGCAACTCGCCGCCGAGGTCATCGACCGGGCGGGGGGCGATCCCGACCTGCCGGTCTTCTCGGCGGCGGAACTGGCGGCCGCCCGCCAGGCCGTCGACGTGGCCACGCGGCTCGCCGCGGAGCGTCCGGCAGCGAAGGAGACCGCCGAATCGGCCGCTCGCTGAGCCGGCGGCCGGTGGTCCGAAGCGGTTCGAGCAGCCGGCTGGGCCGACTCAGAAGTTGGCGGGGACGGATTCCCCCCCGGCTCGCGTGCAGAGGGCCCGGAAGATCTCGGGCGCGACGTCGTCGGTGATCAGGCGGCAGGAGCCGTCGAGATTCAGGAACTGCGTTCCGGCGACGTGAGGGCCGATGAAGCCCCCCGGGCTTCCCTGGGTGCTCGGTGCGCTCGATCGCACGTGGACGAGCGTGGCCGTGATCGCGGGCCGGGCATTAAAAAGGGGATTTGAGGCGTCGTATCGCGGTGACTCGGGAGCGTAGACCATCATCTGGCCCGGCGTGACGCCCGCCCATCCGCTCTGGGTGTGTCGGCTCATACGCTCGCCCACGGCGATCGTCTTGGTCGTGCCGTCCGAGATCTCGCTGAGCCGAATCCGGCTGTTGCGGTGAAATACACCGTTGAAGGGCTGTTCCTCGTAAGATTTCGTTCCCAGGCAACCGGCGTAACTGCAAACCGCCACCTCGGCCAAGGTGGTGAGGCCGCCACCCTTCACGGGCACCAGTTTCGGGGCCGTATCGCCCGGATCGACGTAAACGGGGACGATCGACTCCCGTGCGGCTTTGTTGTCTGGGTGGGTGATCAGTTTCCCGAAGTCGATCCGGTTGTGGAGGCCGGTTTCGTCGAGATAGGGAAGCATGCCGGCGAAGAGGCTCCAGCCGGACCCGGACTCCGGCGCCGGGTCGTTCGATCCCCCGGGCCATGGCCCGGTCTGCGTCGACACGAACCCGGCGGGCAGGCGGCGGCGAGCGTCGTGGTGGGTGAGGAGGGCGATGCCCATCTGCCTCAGATTGGTGAGGCTCGAAACTCGCCGAGCGGCGCCGCGGGCCGACTGCACGGCCGGCAAAAGCAGGCCGACGAGCGTGCCGATGATCGCGATCACCACCAGCAGTTCCACGAGCGAAAATCCGCCCGATCGCGAGCGGGTTCGGGGCGAAGCAGCCGAAAAACTACTGGTATTCATAGGAATCCAAGAGCACTCGGGTTCGATATGAAACTGAGACGCGATCTCAGTTGCGTGTTGTCAGGATAGCCATTTCCCTGGTGCTGTCAACAGCGTGGTCCGCCGCCAGCCGTCTCTCGGGGCCGGATGCCGCCCGCCCCTACGCGCCGGTGGGGGATGCGATACAACCGAGATGAGGGCCCTGGCATGAGGCCGGGGCGACGAACGCGACCCGCTTCCGGAGACGCTCGGTATGTCCGCCACCCCCTCCGCAGCCGCCGGCGACGTGGTGATCGAGACCCGCAATCTGGCCAAGGTCTACCGCGATTTCTGGGGCCGCAGCAAGAAGGCGGCGCTCAAGCCGCTCGACCTCGAGATCCGCCGCGGTGAGATCTTCGGGCTCCTCGGTCCCAATGGATCGGGCAAGACGACCACGCTCAAGCTCCTGCTGGGGCTGATCTTCCCCACGTCCGGCGAGGCGCTCGTCTTCGGCCGTCCGGCCACCGACGTGGCCAAGAACGAGCGGATCGGCTACCTCCCCGAGGAGTCGTATCTGTACAAGTTTCTCGACGCCGAGGAGACGCTCGACTTCTATGGGCGGCTGTTCGGCATGCCGCCGGAGGAGCGGGCCCGGCGGGCCGCGGCGCTGATCGAGATGGTCGGGCTCTCCCGCGACCGCAAACGGCAGCTCCGCGAATATTCCAAGGGCATGACCCGCCGAATCGGCGTGGCCCAGGCGCTGATCAACGATCCCGAGCTCGTGCTCCTCGACGAGCCCACCAGCGGGCTCGACCCGATCGGCACCCGCGAGATGAAGGATCTGATCATCGACCTCAAGCGCCGGGGCAAGACGGTGATCATGTGCTCCCACCTGTTGGCCGACGTCGAGGACGTGTGTGATCGGATCGCGGTGCTTCACCAGGGCGAGCTCAAGGAACTCGGGCGGGTCGAGGACCTGTTGACCGTCACCGGGGTGACCCAGTTCCGGGCCAAGGGCTTGTCGCCGGAGGCGTGCGAGGAGGTGCGGGCGGTCCTGGCCCGGCACGGCGGCAGCGACATCGAGGTCGGCCATCCGACCACGACCCTCGAGGACCTGTTTCTCGAGGTGGTGCGGGATACCGACGCTCGTCCCGGCCGTCGGGCCCGGGCGCCGGCGCCGACCACCGGCCGCGCGGGGGACTGACCGCGATGGTGCTGGAGCAGGAAATCCCCCGGTTCTCCGCCTGGATCGGCCCCGCGTTGTTGGCGTTCTTGCTGACGGCGGGCGTCGTGATCCTGGCGGTCGCGCTGATCGCCTGGCTCGTCCAGGCCCTGGTCTGCGGCCCGCTCGCGGCGGGCGACCGCGTCTACCGGGGGGTGCTCACGGGCCTCGCCGACCTGCGGGCGATCTCGCCTGGCCGCGTCTGGGCGCTGGCCCGGCTGGCGGTGCAGGAGGCGGTGCGCCGCAACGTGCTGCTCGTGCTCGGGGTGTTCGCGGTCGTGATCCTGTTCGCGGGCTGGTTTCTCGACCCCACGAACGTCGATCCCGGCCGGCTCTACCTCGGATTCATGCTCGGGGCCACGAACCTGCTGGTCTGCGCGGTGACCTTGATCCTGGCCGTGTTCAGCCTGCCGTCCGACATCAAGTC
>CAXNGP010000207.1:0-4684 GCA_964201845.1 Pirellulales bacterium | reverse complement strand
CACCACCGCAGCGAGCGGCCAGATGCCACCGATCCAGAGCCGTTCGCCCCGACCCGGCCCGTCCACGTTCTCACGGTAGGGAAAACCTCGGTCGGCCCAGGTGGCCTCCCGGCCCGACGGCATCGCCCCGGGCCGCGTCCAACCGTCGTAGGGCAGGCGGCCGAGCACGCCCGGCATCGGCAGGCCGACGAACCGGCTCTCCGGCCGCTCCCGAAGGGATCGCCATTTCACGAACGACGGGCCTGCCTGGAACCGCTCGAGGTCGAGCAGTTCGTTGACCGCCGCGTGCGACTCGACGCCCAGCAACTCCGGCGAAGGGTTGACGATCAACGGACAAAAAGCCGCCGTCGCCACCTCCGCGAGCCCCGTCAGCAGGTTCATGTCATCCGGCTTGTTGCCGAACCGAAAGTCTCCCAAAAGGAGGCCGAAGGGCGTTCCACCCGCTGTCCCGAACTCCTCCTCGTAGACTTTGCGCCAGATCGCCGAGCGGTCGAACTCGACGGCGTGCTCGCGGTCACGGAGCAACTCGCGCTTGGTGACCGGCAGCACTCGAATCTCGATCTTGCCCTGGCTTTCCGCCAGGCCGTCGGACTCCACCGCCTCATCCACCAACCAGCGGAGGCCGCGCCAGGCCGACTCCAGCCGCTGGAACGAAGGGTGATGGAGAACGGCGTCGATCTGCCGACCGAGCGACGCATCGATCGCGGCGACATCGGCCGCGAGGCGATTGGCGAGTTGCCCCCGAGTGAGCTGCTCCCCGGCGGCCACCCGGCTGGCCGCCCAAGCGGTCAGCGTCTCGCCCAGGTCCCGCGCACCGACGATCGCCGGCCCGCGACTGATCGAGGAGCTGGAAACACCCCACTCCATGCCCAGCAGCGCCGGCACGATGGCCGGCGCCGCCGAAACGACCGCTCCACGGGCGGCCAAGGGCTCCGGCTGTGCCGACGGAGAGGACATCGCTGCGGACATGCTGGCGTCACCCGCTCACTCGGCCGTTGGGCCGCCGCCGCTCAGCCACCCTTCGCAAAGGCGGGGATCTTCGCGACCATCCGCATGCTGGTCGTCAACTCCTCCAGCTGCAGCCACGGCCGCAGCCACGCCACCGCATTGTAACTGCCCGGTGCGCCCGGAATCTCCTCGACCTTGATCTGGGCTTCCGCGAGAGGATAACGGGCCTTCACGTCGTCAGTGGGATGCGGATCGGTCGTGACGTAGTTGGAAATCCAACGCTTGAGCCATTCTTCGCAATCCTGCCGCTCCATGAACGACCCGATCTTGTCGCGGGCGATCACTTTCAGGAAGTGCGCGATGCGTGATGTCGCCATCATGTAGGGCAACCGCGCGGAAATAGCCGCATTCGCCGTCGCTTCGGGGCGGTCGTACTTCTTCGGCTTCTGCGTGGTCTGGGACCCGAAGAACACCGCGTAGTCGGTGTTCTTGTAGTGGCACAGCGGCAGGAATCCGAGCTTCGACAACTCCGCCTCGCGGCGGTCGGTGATCGCGATTTCCGTCGGGCACTGCAACGATTTGTCGCCGTCGTCGGCCATGAAGATGTGCGCCGGCAGGCCCTCGACCTTGCCACCGTTCTCCGCACCCCGGATCGCCGTGCACCAGCCATACTTGGCGAACGCGTCGGTCAGCCGCGCGCCAAGCACGTACGAGGTGTTCATCCAGGCATAGTTCTCGTGCGGGACGGGCTTCGACTCGCCCTTCTCGTCGAGCTCGACCTCCTCGTAGCCGAACTCATCCACCGCCTTGGTGTTCTTACCGTACGGCAGCCGCGACAGGCAGCGGGGCATCGTGAGTGTGACGAACCGCGAATCGTCAGAGTCGCGGAAGCTCCGCCACTTCACGTAGGACTCGTCGAGGAAGATCTTCTCGAGATCCCGCGGCTTTGACAGGTCGGTAAAACTTTCCAGGCCCAGCAGTTCCGGGCTGGCGGCGGAGAGGAACGGGCAGAAGCCGGCCGCAGAAACCTGCGACATCTTCGACAGAAGGTCGACGTCCTCCGGGTGGGCGGTGAACTCGTAGTCGCCGATCAGCGCCCCATACGGCTCGCCACCAGGCGAACCGAACTCCGCCTCGTAGATCTTCTTGAAGGCCTGGCTCTGGTCGAACTCAACGGCCTTCTCGAGATCCTTGAACAACTCCCGCTTGCTGACGTTCATCACCCGGATCTTGAGCTGCGCGCTCGTCTCGGTGTTCATCACGAGGTAGTGCAGTCCCCGCCAGGCGCTTTCCAGCTTCTGGAACTGCTTGTGATGCATGATCGCGGCGAGCTGCGTGGAGAGGGTGGCGTCGATGGCCTCGATCGCCCGATTGATCGTCCGAGCCACGTTTTTGTCGAACTTGACCGTACCCTTCAGCGACTCCTCGACCAGCGATCGGATCAGTTCATCGCGCCGCGGCTTCTCGACGGCCTTGGGCATCGCGCTGGTGATCTGGTCGAGCAGGCTGCCGCCAGCTGCCGCCGCTGCCGGTGCCGCCGCTGCCTGGGTCTGCGTTTCTCCGGTGCTCATGACGACGTTTCTCCGGTGGGACCACTTTCGCCTTCCTGCTTGCCGCCGATGCCCATCTCTCCCGCGAGCGACTTGAGTTGCTCGTCGCTCTGCAGGATCTTCTCCAACTCCGACTCCAAACCATCGGCCCGATCGACCGCGCTCATCAAGTCGCGCAGCCGGTTGCGGGTGTCGAGGAGTTTTCTCAACGGCTCGACTTGTTCGACGACCTTGGCGGGCTCGAAGTCCTCGATCGACGAAAACTTGAGCTTGACGGAAAGTTCGCTGCCGTCGCCCGCTAGCGTGTTCTCAACGCGAAACTCCGCACCCGGCGTCATGCGCCGCATCACTTCGTCGAATGAGTCGCGATCGATCGAAACGAACTTGCGATCCTTGAGAGGCTTGAGCGGCTCGGTCGGCTGGCCGGCCAGATCGGCCATGACGCCGACGACGAACGGCAGGTCTTTGACAACGACTGCGCCCTCCGTCTCAACCTCGTACGTGATGTGAACGCGGGGCTTGCGCACCCGCGACAACTTGCCATGAACCGATTCTGGCATGATGCGGTCCTTCAATGGAAGCGGAAAGAAGCCGTCGCGAAGATGCTCCTCATCACGCCCGGCGTCGGAAGACTAATGGTGGCGGGTCGGGATGTCAACCAGCCACGTCTTGCCCGGGGCGGATCGAGGTCAGGACTCCGGGGCGGGAGGCGAATGAAGGCCGACCAGTTTGAAGAGCGCTGCGGCGGCGGAGCCGTCCGAGATCATCTCACGGTAATATTCCGCGGGCGGCAGTCGCCCCAGCCGAACCAGGTTTCGGAGTTGGGCTGCCAGCAGGCTGTGCGGGTCGTTCCGCTCGAAGAAACCGGCGATCTGCTCCAGTTGGCGAAAGGCGGTTTCCCGATCCGAAATGGACCCTGCAGGCGCCGCGGCAGCGGCCGGACCCGCCGCCGTTGAGGCCGCTTGCTCGGGAGCTTCCTCGGGGGGCAATGACTGGGGAGCGAAATACCGGATCGCGGTGTCGCATTCCTCCAGCAGAGTGCGAATCGCTCCCACGGGCAGGCTGGAGGCCCCGCCGGAGGCCGTGTAGACCGCGCCCGACAAGGCATCCCAAGCCGATCGAGCCGACTGCAGGGCGGCGAAGTTGGCCCGAAAGAAGTCGACCGGCGTCAACCGCACCACCTGGGCGAACTGCTCGGGAGACGTGGCTCCCCGCGACACCGCCAATTGGATCTTCTCCGCGTCGGTCTCGGTCGCGAGATCCCGACTGCTCTTGAAATGACAGAGTGCCAAACTGCCGTCGCCGGAGTCAGCGGTCAGCGGGATCCGCATGATGGCGGGCACGAGCAGCCCTTCCGAGTCGAGTCCGGCCAGCCGCACCAGCGGCATCGCCCGCTCCTCCTCCCGCATCGCGTCGGTGATCGGGCCATCTTCGGGATCGGGCGCCGGGTAGAGCTGGTTCCACGCCGACTCGACCATGCCGCGCACCGCGTCGAAGCCGGACGTGAGTCCAGCGAAGCCGTCCGTGCGGGAGAGGGCCTCGATCAACAACGCAGCGATGCCGGTGTCGCGGGACACTCCGGTGAGAATCTCGCGGCATTCGTCCCGCACCTGCCGCCACACCGGGATGGCGGCACTCCATCCGCCGCTGGCGGCGTCTCCCTCATCGGCCTGCCGTTCCATCCGGCGGGCCTCTTCGCGGAGATCGCGGACCGCGGAACGACGGGCGCGACCGGCCTCGTCCGTTTGCAGGTCGACTCCGGCGGGTGCCTCGGGTGAGATCGGGGCGACGAATGAATCGTGATCGAGATCAGCCATGAGGTTCTCCAGGCCCGGGTCGTCGGCCGCGCCGGCCGCGGCGTCGAGAACGCGTCCTCGCCCGGCTCGCGAATCGGCTTTTCAGACCCGGTTTCCTCCATAGATATACATCGGCGCCGGACCGGATTCTCCACGGCCGTTCCCGAGGGGGACGGCGACCGTCGTGGCACGGCAGGTTCCGGTGGAAACGGTCGCACGGGCCGCGCCGGGCCCCGTCCGCCCACGGGAGCCCGCAGGCCCGGGCGACCGAGCCCCGCGGGACAGGCCAGGACGGCTACCCGCGTGTCACACGCCACGCGACCGTCGCCACGATGGCCGCGACGGCCAGGATGATCAGGCCGGTGAACAGAAACGACAGCACGCGGTAGC
>CAXNGP010000206.1:0-4690 GCA_964201845.1 Pirellulales bacterium | reverse complement strand
TTGAAGAACATGCAGGCCATCCACGAGGCGGGGGCGGTGGTGCTGCCGGCCGCGCCCGGCTTCTACGCCCGGGCCGAGACGGTGGACGACCTCGTGGACTTCGTGGTCGCGCGGATCTGCGACCAGCTCGGCGTGGCCAACTCGCTCGTCCGCCGCTGGGGGTCGGACGCATGACGGCCACGACCGTGCCGACGCCGGCCACGGATCCCTCCGCTGGCGGCGGCGCTCCGCCGGCTCCCGCGGGCTCGCGGCTGCGGACCTACCTCGAACTCGTCCGGTTCAGCCACACGATCTTCGCCCTGCCGTTCGCCGTCATGGCCGCGCTGATCGCGATTCGCCTGGGCGGCGACGGCCGCTGGTCCCTCGCGGAGCCCTGGTCGCTCGCCCGGCCCGTGCTCGGGATCCTCGCCTGCATGGTGTCGGCCCGGACCGCGGCGATGGCCTTCAACCGGCTCGTGGACCGGGCGATCGACGCCGAGAACCCGCGGACGGCGTCACGGCACCTGCCCCGGGGCGCCGTGAGCACGGGGGAGGTGCTCGGGCTCGTGGTGGCATCGGCGGCCGCGTTCATCGCCGCCACGCTGCTGTTCCTCCCCAACTGGCTGCCGCTCGTGCTCTCGGTGCCGGTGCTCGCCTGGCTGCTCGGCTATTCCTTCGCCAAGCGGTTCACGTCGCTGGCCCACCTCTGGCTGGGCGCGGCGCTCGGGCTGGCCCCCGTCGCCGCCTGGATCGCGCTCCGGGGAGAGACGCTCCTCCGCGACCCAGTCGACCTGCTGCCCGCCGCGATCCTCGGGCTGGCCGTGACCACCTGGGTGGCGGGCTTCGACATCATCTACGCCTGCCAGGATGCCGCCTTCGACGCGGCCCGCGGGCTCTACAGCGTCCCCGCCCGGCTGGGCGTGCCGCGGGCCCTGCGGCGGGCCAAGTGGCTGCACCTCGTGACCCTCCTCGTTCTCGCAGTCCTGCCGGCGGTCGTCCCGCAGCTCGGTTGGATCTACGGTGCCGCGCTCGCCGCCATCGCGGCGCTGCTCGCCTGGGAGCACGCCCTCGTGCGACCCGACGACCTTTCCCGGGTCAATCAGGCGTTCTTCACCGCCAACGCCGCCATCGGCGTGGTGCTCCTCGCGGCGATCGCCACCGACCTGTGGGTCTGACGTTCGGCGGCGGTTGAGGCCCGGGACGCGAGGGGTGTAGGCTCCGCAGCGCCCAGGATGTCACCCCTTCCCGAGGAGATTCAGATGACGATGCACCAAGAGCCGCGTGGCCGGACCGCGGGCGGATCGTCGCCGTCGTGGCTCACGGCCACCGTGGTTGGACTTCTGATCGCGACGGCCGCGCCGGCTGCGCGGGTCGCCCGGGCAGCCGACGGGGAGCCCTCGCTCCCGCCGGCCCCGCCGGGAACGGCGTTCCGGTTCGAGGTCATCGAGAGCCACGACGCGGATTATCTCGGCGACACCCCGGCACACCTCGGCAAGAACGGTGGCCTGACCGTGCGACCGCTGGTGGCGCTCGGGGATCCGGTGTTTCGGAAGACGGCGACCGGCCGCACCCGCGTGGGACACATCACGCGGGCGACCTGGAGCCGGGTGGGCGGCAGCCTGGAGGTGGAGTTCGATCCGGAGCCGTTCCAGCGGATCGCCGTCGGCGACGAGGTGTGGATCGATCTCAACCCCGTGCCGGCCGACGCGGAGCCGAGCGGCGGCCGGTAGTGGCGATTGTGCTACCATCCCGGCCATGTTCGAGCACCGATCCGCACCTCTCTTGTCGAGACAGGCCTTCGTCGCCCGCGTGGTGGGCTACGTGCTGGCCGCCGCGACGCTGGTCGGGGCCGCGCTCGGGATGGGCGTGCTCGGGTACCACTTCCTCGCCGGCCTGCCCTGGATCGACGCGCTCGTCAACGCGTCGATGATCCTCGGGGGCATGGGCCCGGTCGACCGGGTCGAGAGCGAGGCCGGCAAACTGTTCGCGTCGTTCTACGCCCTGTTCTCGGGGCTGCTGTTCATCGCCGCGGCGTCGCTGGCCCTCGCACCATTCGTGCATCGCATCATGCACAAACTGCACATCGACGAGGAATGAGCCGTCGGCACGCGGCGGCGATCCGTCGCGCTGCCGCCCCCCGCGGCCGGATCAGGCGACTCCCTCGTGCTGCTTCTTGGGGAGAAAGCCGATCCCGAAGCAGGCGGCCATCGTGACCCAGAAGGCGAGGCACTCGGGCCGCCGCAGGTCGTGGAAGTCGAGCAGGTGCGGCACGTGGGGGATTCCGCCGGCGGGATGCCCGTCGTCGCCCGGGTGGGCCGGCGCGGCGTGATCATGCTTCATGCCGCCGGCCGTCAGTGGCCAACTCGTGTCGAGCCAGCCCTCGTAGCGCTCGACCGCCTCATGCCGCTGGGACTCGAAGCCCGGTAGCGACTTTGACCAGTCACTGTTGAGGCCCCAATCGGCGACCAACTTGAGCCCGATCACGATCACGAGCAGGTAGGCCGATTCCTCGAACCGCGGGAACCGGTCGAGCAGTTTGACGAACACGGCCGCCGCGAACCGCATCAGGACGACACCCAGGATCCCGCCCGTGATCACCACCCAGAGCTTCTCCTGGCGGCTGCCGGCCAGGGCCATCGCCGCCAGGATCGAGTCGACCGCAAACGCCACGTCGGTGAGCTCGATCACGGCGACGGTGCCCCAGAAGGAAGACGTTCGCCGCCGCGTGGTCGGCCCACGAGACCGGCCGCCGGCCGCCGGCGCGGGAGCCACCTCCTCGCCCGTCACGAGCGAGGACCCCACAGGTACGCGTTCCTTGATCTCGATATCCTCCTGGGCGGCGGTCAGCTGGTCCCCGGTCTCGACATCCACGAGCACGGGATGGCCGGAGGCGTCGAGCACGAGTTTTTCACCGTCCTCTTCCTGCGATTCGAAGAACAAGTGCTTGACCGCGATGAAGATCAGGTAGCCGCCACCGAGTAGCTTCACGAACGTCCAGCGAAGCAGGAAGCTCGCCGTGGCGATCGCCAAGACCCGGAACACAAAGGCCCCGATCAGCCCGTACGAGAGGGCTCTCGGCCGCTGGTGCGGCGGCAGCCGCTTGGCCAACAGGCCGAGCACCAAGGCGTTGTCGATCGACAGCACCCCCTCGAGCAGCACCAGCAGCCCGACGATCACCATGTCGCCCCACTCGAACGACTGGCCCATGAAGGCAAGCGGCAGGGAAACGAGGGGGAGCGAAAGGAGAGCAGGCATCGAGAACTCGCTGCGCGGGAGGGGGGCGACACAGGGGCGTCGCGTCAGGGTAATGAATTTTTGCCCGCGAGGGGGCGCCCGGCCCCCATTTCGAGGGCTGTTTCGCACGGCGGTTGCAGAAATCCCCGGCTTGCGGTTCTGGTAGTGCGGTCGGGTGACTGAAGCCCGGCCAGAAGCGCCGCACATCCCCGAGATTCCCATGATCCGAGCCATCACGCCGTCGCTCGATGCGATCCGCTCCAAGGTGGAGGTGGGCGAGCGGCTCACCGCCGCCGAGGCCGAGTCGCTGTGGGATCCCGCCATCGATCTCCACGAACTCGGGGAACTGGCCAACCTCGTCCGCGAGCGGAAGAACGGCAACTTCGCCTACTACAACATCAATACCCACCTCAATCCCACGAACGTCTGCGTCTACCGCTGCACGTTCTGTGCCTTCCGGGCCGATCTCCGCGAGGCCCGCGGCTATGTGATGAGCGACGAGCAAATCCTGGCCCGCGGCCGGGAGGCCGTCGAAGCCGGGTCCACCGAGATGCACATCGTGGGCGGCCTCCACCATCAGAAAGATTACGACTGGTACCTGAACATCATCAGGATCCTTCACGCCGCCTATCCGGCCTTGCATCTCAAGGCCTGGACTCCGGTCGAGATCAACTGGTTCTGCCACCTGACCAAGCGTTCGATCCGCGATATCCTCGGAGAGCTCAAGGATGCCGGCCTGGGCAGCCTGCCCGGCGGCGGCGCCGAGATCTTCCACCCCGAGGTCCGCGACCGGATCTGCGAGCACAAGGCCGACACGCAGGAGTGGTTCACGATCCATCGCACGGCCCACGAACTCGGCCTGCGGAGCAACGCCACGATGCTCTACGGTCACATCGAGAACGCCTACCACCGCACCGACCATCTGCTGCGGCTTCGCGAACTCCAGGACGAGACGGGGGGATTCCAGACGTTCATCCCGCTGGCGTTCCATCCGGAAAACACGCGGCTCGCCCACATCGCCAAACCTTCGCCGGCGATGAGCCTGCGGACGATGGCGATCAGCCGGCTCGTGCTCGACAACTTCGACCACCTGAAGGCCTACTGGATCATGCTCGGGATCGGCACGGCGCAGGCGGCGCTGGCGTATGGCGCCGACGATCTCGACGGCACGGTCCGCCACGAGCTCATCTACCACGACGCCGGAGCGACGACCCCCGAGATCCTCTCGGTGGACGACATCACGAAGCTGATCCGGGAGGCCGGCCGCGAGCCGGTGGAGCGAGACACGCTCTACCACCGTGTGGTTCGGGACGGCACGACGTGGCGAACTGCCGAACCGCTGCCCGCGGGCTGACCGGTCACTGTCGTTCGAACGTCACGAGCACGGCCTTGCTGCCGGCCGCGGTGGAAAAATCCCGCGGCCTCCACTCGGCCCCGCCGCGAAAGCAAAGGCGGCGTCGATCGGGCTTGAGCTCGT
>CAXNGP010000205.1:0-4708 GCA_964201845.1 Pirellulales bacterium | reverse complement strand
ATCTCCTCGACGGCGGCCTCGTTGAGACCCGACAGCAGCACCACGCGGCGCTCGCCGAGACAGCGGGCCAAGAGCCGGGCTTCGGCCGCGTCGGCCACCAGAGCGGGATCTCCCGAGGCGAGCGCCTCGCGGACGAGCGGCCCGAGGGGAACGCCCTGCCGGGAGCGGGTGAGCACCATGCCGGGCGTGGTGGCCGCGCCGGCCACCACCACGATCGTCGCGTCGGGCAGCGTCACCCGGGCGGCGGCCGCGATCGCCCGCACGACGGCGCCGAAGCCAGTCGCATCGGCCGCCAACGGGGCGATCGCGAGGTCGGCGGGTTCGTCGACCGCCGGCCGCCAGGCCGCTGCGGCCTCGCGGGCCGCCCGCGTCGCCTCTTCCGGCAGGCCGAAGCAGGCGGCGTGGAGCGTGTCGCCCCGGCCGGCCACGAGCCGCAGGCTCGCGCACACACCCAGCTGCCAGGTGATGTCGTGCAGGGATCCGCGCCAGTCGACGAGCGCCTCCCGACCCCGGCGGGCGATCTGCCGGGCGAGTGATTCACGGTTCTCGCCGCGGCCGAAGGCCGGCCAGACCTCGCCCTCGGGTGACCGGCCACCGAGGGCGGCATCCCAAGCGAAGCGGCCCAAGGCCACGACCACGTCGGCGTCCACGAGCACCCGGGAGACATAGAGCGGCCGGGCCTCGGCGTCGGCGGCCAGATAGGCCGTGGCACTCTCGACGGCCGGCTCGAACGCCACGGCGCCGGCCGGGGCCGCGGACGGGGCTGCGTCGAGCGGGGCGGCCGCGAGGACGGTGACGTCTCCTTCCGCCACGCCCCCTGTGGCCAGGCACCCTCGCACCGCGGCGAGCACCGCCTCGGCCTGCGGGACATTGCCGGCGATGGCGATCGCGGCCCGGTCGCCCGGCACCACATGGGCCGCCAGCGGTGGCCCGTGGGTGTTCGCCCCGACCGCATCGGCCACGAGCCGGGCCGCCGCCTCGCCTGCGGCGCCGGGCGGCCCGCGAAACTCCGTCACGAGGGTGCCCTCGGCGAGGTCGAGTTCGAGGGGGCCGGCGTCGGACTCGAGCGTGATGGCTGGCACGATGGACGGGCTTGGGGGGCGGGCTGGAAACCCGACCATCGTACCGACTTCCGACTGGCCGCGCGGCCCGCAGGGTTTGCCCGGGCGGCACGGTCGGAATGCCCTGCCTGGTCGTCATCCTTGGGGTGTCGGTCGGTCGAAGAAACCCTTCGTGGGAAGCGGATCCCCGCGACCCCGCCCAGAGGAGCATCACCGGTGCGAACCGTTCGACTCATCATCGCCGCCACGATCGCCGCCGCCATCCCGTCGATCCTCGTGATCCGGGACACGCAGGCCCAGGAAACGATCGTCATGGAGGAAGCCGCGATGGGCGAGCCCGGGCCGGCCGGCGCCGATTGCAACTGCCGGGCGGGGCAGCGGCCGCCGTGGCATGGCAACGTGGCGAACGGTGCACACGGCTGCGGGCCCGTGTGCCGGACGCACGGCATGTTCCACGCGGATTCCTGCGGCCAGTTGCACGCCAAGCGGCAAGTCCACCAGGGTTGCGTCACCCTGCCGCCGTGCTTTCCCCGGCTGCATGGGCTGCGGGCGGACGGGATGATGCCGTCGCCGACTCCGCCGCGCCTGCCCCGGTGCCACAACTGTGGCGCGGAGATCGCGGGAGGGTTCTGACGCCCCAGGCTCGCCCCCCTGCGATCCCGCCCCTTGGGCGCGGGGCCCACACGACGACACCCTCTCACGCGGTTCGGCCGGAACGAAGCCCCGGCCGAGCCGCGGCGTCGTTTTGTCGGCTAGCCCTGGAGCGGTCGGGTCATCTCCACCGGCACGACCCACTGGTCGTATTGATCCGGGGTGACGTAGCCGAGTGCCACCGCCGCGGCCTTGAGGCTCGTGCCCTCGAGGTGGGCCTGCTTGGCGATCTTCGCGGCCTTTTCGTAGCCGATGTGGGTGTTGAGCGCCGTCACGAGCATCAGCGAGTCGTCGAGGTGGTGCTTGATCCGCGCCAGATTGGGCTCGATGCCCTCGGCGCAGTGGATCCGCATCGAGTCGCAGGCGTCGGCCATCAGGTCAGCGCTCTCGAGCACGTTGTGGATCATCACCGGCTTGTAGACGTTCAGCTGGAAGTTGCCCTGGCTGCCGGCGAAGGCCACGGCCGCGTCGTTGCCGAACACCTGGGCGCAGACCATCGTCATCGCCTCGCACTGCGTGGGATTCACCTTGCCCGGCATGATCGAGCTCCCCGGCTCGTTCTCGGGGATCGTGATCTCGCCGATCCCGCAGCGGGGGCCGCTGGCCAGCCAGCGGATGTCGTTGGCGATCTTGAGCAGCGCCATCGCCAGGCCCCGCTCGGCTGCGCTCACCTCGACGAGCGCGTCGTGGGCCGCGAGTGCGGCGAACTTGTTGGGGGCCGAGACGAACGGGTGGTCGGTCTCCTTGGCGATCCAGGCGGCGGCCGCGTCGCCGAACTTCGGGTGGGCGTTGAGCCCCGTGCCCACGGCCGTGCCGCCGATGGCCAGTTGGAACAGGCCGGGCAGCGCCCGCTCGATCCCGGCGATCCGGTCGTCGAGTTGGGCCCGCCATGACGAGATTTCCTGGCCGAGCGTGATCGGGGTCGCATCCTGCAGGTGGGTGCGGCCGATCTTCACGATGCTCGCATACCGCGTCTCGAGCGCCGCGAACACGTCCCGCAGCGCCTTCACCGCCGGCAGGAGCCGGCCGTGGATCACCTCGACCGCGGCGATATGCATGGCGGTGGGGAAGGTGTCGTTCGACGACTGGCCGCGGTTGACGTCGTCATTGGGATGCACGGGCTTCTTCGAGCCCATCACGCCGCCGGCCATTTCGATGGCCCGGTTCGAGATCACCTCGTTGGCGTTCATGTTCGACTGCGTGCCGCTGCCGGTCTGGAAGACGACGAGCGGAAAGTGGTCGTCGAGCTTCCCAGCGATCACCTCGTCGGCGGCGGCCGTGACCAGCTTGACCGTGTCGGCCTTCAGCTGGCCGAGGTCGCCGTTGGCGAGCGCCGCGGCCTTCTTCAGGATCCCCAGCGAGCGGATCACCGCCCGGCCCCAGCGGAAGCGATCGACGCCGATCTTGAAGTTGTCGCGAGACCGCTCGGTCTGGGCGCCCCAGTAGCGATCGGCGGCGACCTGCACCTCCCCCATGCTGTCGGACTCGGTGCGGAAGGCTGCCCGGGTGGCGGACGTCATCGGCAGATTGGCTCCGAAAGGCTGGCGGCTGGAAGGCCGGCAGTTTACCAGCCGCTCACTTCCGCCGTTCCGCGAACCCCCAGAGCCCGCCGGCGCCGCCGCCGCGGGCGTTGGCCGCGCGTCCCAGGGCACGGTTGACCACCCGCGACCACCCGGTGCTCGAGTTCCAATCCGTGTACAGGGTCACCTCAGGCATCTCCTGGGTGGTCGCCGTCGGGAAGTAGACCGCCATGCCGCTGGTCTGCCGCTCGTCGGCCATCCGGGCGAAGACCGCCGCCCGCACCGCGGCCACGACGGCCGTGGCGGCCGACCGGGTGGACGCCGAGAAGGTCGCCGTGGCGGCGACCCGCTGCATGAGCTGACCGAGATCCACGTACTGCGGGTACTCGAACCGCGTCACCTGACCGACCAGGGCTCGCAGCCTCGTGGTCTGCGTCGCGGTGAAGGCGTCGGTCGAGTCGACGAACGTCTTGATCGCGGCGGCGACGTCATTCATCCCGCTGGACCGGATGGCGGCGATCGTGGAGGCACCGTCGGCGCCGTACTGGGTGGTGAAGCTCGTCACCACGCCCTGCGCGAGGGCCTCGGGCGAGACGTTGGCCGGCGTGCCGGCGAGTGGGGCGAAGGCGGTTCGATAGTTGTATCCCGGCCCGTTGATCACCTCCTCGGAGGCCACCTGCACCGGGGCCACCGCCCGCAGTTCGTAGAAGTTCTCGACGTTGCCCATCAGGCAGGCGTCGTACATCAGCACCGACGGGCTCATGCCGGCATCGGCGATCCCCCGGGAGAGTTCCTTGACGGTGATGCTGTCGTAGCCGCTTTCGTCGTCGAAGTTGACGCCCGACAGGCCGCCGCCGTGGTCCCACATCACCAGGCCGTAGTTCGCCGCCGGCCGCACCTGCATCGTCCAGGAGAGGAAGTCGCGGAGCACGGACGGGTCGCCGGTGTTCCGCTCGCCCACGATCTCGAAACTGGTGGCGATGCTCGCCATGTTCGTGTCCGGGGCGATCACGGCGCGGCCGGCCGTTCCCCAGGCGGGCTGGCTCCCGCCTCCCGTGGCGAACGATCCGGACTGCCACTGATCCCAGAAGACCGTGATCGCCGCCCCGGGGGCGAAGCCGGAGACCGCCGCCTCCATCTCGTTGATGTCGTCGAAGGCGAACTGCGCCAGGTCGGTGCTGGTCATGTAGACGCCGATCGTCCAGGCGCCCGTCGACGAGGGCGGCGGTGGCGGCGGCGGCGGCGTCACCGGACCGCCGAAGTAGGGGAGTTGGTGCGGCGAATCGAGCACCGTGCCGTGATTGAAGCGGATCGAGTACGCAGGATTCGCCACTCCCCGATAGCCGAAGACCCGCAGGAAGTAGTTGCCGGCGGGCAGATCGGCGAGACTCAGCCGCTCGCTGTTGTCCGTGCCGTTGGCCAACCGGAGGACGCGGCCGGCCGAGTTGAGCAGCTCCACGTCGATGTCGCCGAGGG
>CAXNGP010000204.1:0-4725 GCA_964201845.1 Pirellulales bacterium | reverse complement strand
GGTGGATTTTTGGCGAACGGGTTTGGGCGCTGGCGGAAGTCGCCCTCGAGGGAGACGACGCCACGCGGCTCGAATGGTTTGGCCACGTGGCCCGGCTGGCGGGTGTGCCGCTCGCGGCAGCCGGCGATGTCCGCTACCACGCGCGGAGCCGGCTGCCGCTCTTCGACGTGCTCGCGGCCACCCGCCGCTGTGGCACGGTGGAGGGCATCCGCGGCAGGCTGCTTGCCAACGGCGAGCGGCACCTCCACGAGCGGTGGCTTTTCGCCGAGCGGTTCGCGGCCCTGCCCGGCGCCGTCGAGCGGGCGGCCGAGATCGCCGCCCGCTGCACCTTCTCGCTCGACGAACTGAAATACGAATATCCCGCCGCCACCGTGCCACCAGGCCGCACGGCCAGCGAGCAGCTCGCCCACCTGGCCTGGAAGGGGGCCCGCCAGCGGTATCCCGACGGCATCCCGGAGAAGGTTCGCGACCTCGTCACCTACGAGCTCGCCCTGATCGCCGAGCTCGGCTACGAGGCCTACTTCCTCACCGTGTTCGACATCGTGCGGTTCGCCCGGCGACGGGGGATCCTCTGCCAGGGCCGCGGCTCGGCGGCCAACTCGGCGGTCTGCTACTGCCTGGGGGTCACGTCGGTCGACCCGGCGCGGATGAACGTGCTCTTCGAGCGGTTCGTGAGCCGCGAGCGGCGGGAGGCCCCCGACATCGACATCGACTTCGAGCACCAGCGCCGCGAGGAGGTGCTCCAATACATCTACGAGACCTACGGCCGCGACCGGGCGGCGATGACGGCCGAGGTGATCTCGTATCGGCTGCGGTCAGCCGTGCGCGACGTGGGCAAGGCGCTCGGGCTCTCGCTCGACCGCGTCGACTCGCTCGCCACCGTGCTCGACGTGGGCGACGGGGTCGAGGATCTGCCGACGCGGCTGACCGAGGCGGGGCTCGACCCCGCGGGCGACACCGGCACGAGGCTCGTGTCGCTCGTCGGCCAGCTCGTCGGCTTTCCACGGCATTTGGGGCAGCACGTCGGCGGGATGGTGATGACGCAGGCCCGGCTCACCGAGCTCGTGCCCGTGCAGCCGGCCACGATGCCCGGCCGCACGGTCGTGCAGTGGGACAAAAACGACCTCGACGAGCTCGGGATCCTCAAAGTGGATTGCCTCGCCCTCGGCATGCTCACGGCGATCCACCGGGCCTTCGACCTCGTGGAAAAGGCAGGCGGTCCGAAGCTCACGCTGGCCACGGTGCCGGCCGAGGATCCGGCCGTCTACGAGATGATCTCGCGGGCCGACACGGTGGGCGTGTTCCAGATCGAGAGCCGGGCGCAGATGAGCATGCTGCCGCGGCTCAAGCCGAAGTGTTTCTACGACCTCGTGATCGAGGTGGCGATCGTGCGGCCGGGGCCGATCCAGGGCGACATGGTCCATCCTTATCTGCGGCGGCGGGCCGGCGAGGAGCCGGTGACGTATCCCAGCGACGCGATCCGCGACGTCTTGGAGAAGACGCTCGGCGTGCCCCTCTTTCAGGAGCAGGCGATGCGGCTGGCGGTGGTGGCGGCCGGCTTCACGCCCGGCGAGGCGGATCAGCTGCGGCGGGCGATGGGGGCCTGGCGGCGGCCGGGCGTGATCGACGAGTTTCACAAGAAGCTCGTGGACGGAATGCTGGCCCGCGGGCTCGCCCGCGAGTTCGCCGAGCAGGTCTTCAACCAGATTCGGGGCTTCGGCGAATACGGCTTCCCCGAGTCGCACGCGGCGAGCTTCGCCCTGCTGGTCTACGTGTCGGCCTGGCTCAAGTGCCATCATCCGGCGGCTTTCACGGCGGCGCTCCTGGGCAGCCAGCCGATGGGCTTCTACGCGCCAGCCCAGCTCGTGCGCGACGCCCGGGCCCACGGCGTGCGGGCGTTGCCGGCCGACGTGAACAAGAGCGACTGGCATGCGTCGCTTGAGGGCAGCCGCTCGCCAGACGTTCAGCCCGCGATCCGGCTGGGGCTCGAGCAGGTCTACGGCCTCGGGGAGGCCGAGGCCGAGCGGATCGTGGCGGCCCGCCGCGACGGCCCGTTCCGCCTGCCACGCGACCTGGCCCGACGGGCGGAGCTCGATCGCGAGGCGCTTCTGCATCTGGCCCGGGCCGGGGCGCTCGCCTCGCTCGGGCTCTCCCGGCGCCGCGCGGTCTGGGAGGCGATGCGGAGCCTCGACAAGCCCGCGAGCCGGCCGCTGCTCGAGGATCTCGACGACGAAGACGAGGCCGAAGCCGACGAGGAAGCCGCCGGCCTCGATTCGATGACCGAGCAGGAGGAGGTGATCGCCGACTACCGCACCGGCGGCCTCTCGCTCACGGCCCACCCGCTGGCCTTCGAGCGGGTGCGGCTCGCAGCCCGGGGTGTGCTCGAGATCGCCGCGGCGAATGCCGCCCCGGAAGGCCGCCGCATCTGTGTGGCGGGCATCGCGTTGTGTCGCCAGCGGCCCGCCACCGCCAAGGGGATGATCTTCCTCACGATCGAAGATGAATCCGGCGCGGCCAACATCGTGGTTCGCCCCGACGTCTGGGCCGCCGCCGACCATGCCGCCCGCCGCGCGGCAGTGCTCCTGGTGGAGGGTCGGATCCAGCGGCGGGGCGCAGTCGTGCATGTCGTGGCCACGCGGCTCGAGCCGGCGCTGCCCACCGCCGACGAGAGCGCCGCCGGCTCCCCTGCCCTCGCCGCCCTGCCCCGCATGTCTCGCGACTTCTGCTGACCGGCACGGCCCCGGGACCTCGCCCGGAGAGCCCGCTGCCCAGCCATGGTCGTCTCACTGGCATGGCTCTCTGACACGGGTACGAACGAGGTACCAACCGCCCGTGGCTTCGACCGCCCGGATGGCCACTCCTTCGGCGCCATCGACGACTTCACGCACCTGCGCGACGGCGATCCCGCACCCGATTGGCCCCGCTGCTCCGCGTTCCGTACAACAGACTCCATGAACACCGCCGCCCCCGTCGCCACCACGAACCTGCCTCTGGGCAAGCCCATGCGGGGCAAGGTCCGCGACTGCTACCGGTTTCAGTCGCCCGCCTTCGGCGACGCGCTCGTGATCGTGAGCACCGACCGGATCAGCGCCTTTGACTGGATCCTGCCGTCACCGATCCCCGACAAGGGCAAGGTGCTCACGGCGATCTCGCGGTTCTGGTTCGACCTGCTCTCGCAGGGCCCGAATCCCATCGCCCACCACCTGCTCACCACCGACGTGGACGGGATGGGCCTGCCCGCCGAGATCGACCTCGCGCCGCTCCGGGGCCGCACGATGCTCGTCCGGCGGGCCGAGGTCATCCCCTTCGAATGCGTCGTCCGCGGCTGGCTCGCGGGTTCCGGCCTCGCCGAATACAAGCAGAGCGGCACCGTCTGCGGCGTGCCGCTGCCCTCGGGCCTCCGCCCCGGCGACCGCCTGCCCGAGCCGATCTTCACGCCGGCCACCAAGGCGGCGAGCGGCCACGACGAAAACGTCTCCTTCGACGTGATGGCCGCGGCGGCAGGCAGCGAGGTCGCCGAATCGCTTCGCCGGAAGAGCCTCGAGGTCTACGCCAGGGGCGCCGCGCATGCCGCCACCCACGGCATCGTGCTGGCCGACACAAAGTTCGAGTGGGGCCGGCTGCCCGACGGATCGCTGATCCTCGTGGACGAGGTGCTCACGCCCGACAGTTCACGGTTCTGGCCGGCGGCCGACGCGGGCCACGGCCGCGTGCCCGATTCCTTCGACAAGCAGTTCGTGCGCGACTGGCTGGAGACGACCGGCTGGGACAAGGCGAGCGAGCCCCCGGAACTTCCCGCCGAGATCGCGACCAAGACCCGTGCCAAATATCTGGAGGCCTGCCGGCTGATCACCGGCGCCCCCTTCCAACCTGCCTGACGGGAGTGTCGGCCCGATGCCCGCACCATGTACGAGGGACACACCGGCGGCGCCCGTCGCCGCGCCCACCATGATCCGCCGGGTGAGGCACCGGGAAAGCGGCCGCTCAGGCTGGGCGGCCTTGCTGGTGGCCTCGCTGCTCCTGGCGTCACTGCTCCTGGCCTCACCGCTCCTGGCCGTCCGGACGTTCGCCGCCGACCTGCCCCGCGTCGACTTCGCCCGCGACGTGGCGCCGGTGCTCGTCGCCCGCTGCCTGGAGTGCCACTCGGGCGAAAGCCCCGAGGCCGGCCTCACGCTCACCGACGAGGCGGCGCTGCGGCGCGGAGGCGAGAGCGGAGCGGCGCTCGAACCGGGCGACTCGGGCGGCAGCCTGCTGTGGCAGCGCATCGCCGCCGACGAGATGCCGCCGAAGCACCCGCTCTCGGCCGCGGAAAAACGCTCGCTCGCCGCCTGGATCGACGCGGGCGCTCCGTGGCAAGGCGGGTCGCTCGATCCGTTTGCCCTGACCACGGCTTCCCGCGCGGGACGCGATTTCTGGTCGCTTGCGCCCGTGCAGGACAGGCCGCCACCCGAACTGCCACGGGATTCCGCGTTTCGGACGTGGGGCCGCGGCCCGATCGACGACTTCGTGCTCGCCGGCCTGGCCG
Organism: Pirellulales bacterium; assembly: GCA_964201845.1. Classification (GTDB taxonomy): domain Bacteria; phylum Planctomycetota; class Planctomycetia; order Pirellulales; family UBA1268; genus QWPN01. The sequence continues at coordinate 200 of CAXNGP010000204.1, read as the reverse complement.
AGGCCGGATTGCGACCGGCGACCGCGGCGGATCCGCGCACGCTCGTGCGGCGGCTGAGCTTCGACCTCGTCGGCCTGCCCCCCACACCCGAGCAGATCGGGGCCTTCGCCGCCGATCCCTCCGACGAGGCCTACCTTCGCCTCGTCGACGCGCTCCTTGCCTCTCCGGCCTATGGCGAACGCTGGGGCCGCCACTGGCTC
>CAXNGP010000203.1:0-4738 GCA_964201845.1 Pirellulales bacterium | reverse complement strand
GCGAGCACGAGGTCGGGCGCGCCCTCCCTGGTGTAGCCCCCCTTCCCGTCATCGAACCTGCCCTTCACCGCGTTCATCGCGATCGTCTCGGTCTTCACCAGCGCGTTGGAGTTGTCTTCGGATTCCTTGAGCTTGGCGAATTCGGCCTTCGTGAAGCCCTGTCGCTGCATCAGGGTGCGCAGCGGCACGGTCTGGCCGTCCGCCCGCGCCGCCTCGCCGTTGCGGACCGCGAGCACGTGCCAATACTCCTGCTCGAACGCCGGGTCGCCCGTCACGACATACGTTCGCGCCAAGCGCGTCAGCTCGTCGGAACTGCTGCGCAACTCGTGGGCGAGGCGGTACGACTCGTAACGATTCGCCTGCGAGCGATTCAACTGCCGCTGATTCCAGAACGCGATCAGCGCGAGCACGACGACCCCGACCACGGGGGCGATTGTCGTCAGCTTCAAGCGCTGCATCGTGTTCACGCGAGACACCTGCCGCAGCCGGGGAGTGAAACCGGCGCAAGTCTAGTTCGCGTTTGGCGGCGACTGCCCCGCCGGCACGATCCGGAGGCCGGTGCGGGCCGCCCGAGCCGGCAAAACACACCGCGGGCACGCTCCCGGGGCCAGTGGTAGCGGTTGTAGCGGCTGGCTCGCCTACCGGGCTCGACCGGCGATTCGCACGACCTCGCGGGCCGACTGCTGCGCCGCGAGTTTGGCGGCGATCGCTTCGTCACCCGTGGCCGGCTTGGCCGTGATCCCGGCCAGATTGGCCCGCGCCTTGGCCAGATCCAACTTGTCGGCCAGCAGCGCCTGCTGCGTGACCACGGTCACCGTGTCGTGCCCAACCTCGACGAACCCACGATCAACGAACACCCGCTGCCCCGCCTCCCGACCGTCGCCGGTCGCGATCCGCACCTCGCCGGCACCGAGGCGGCCGATGAAGGGAGCGTGGCCGCGACCGATGCCCCGCTGCCCGTCCTCGAGCGGCAGGATCACGCCGCGGGCGGTGGTGTCCAGGACGGTCGTCTCGGGCGTGACGATCACGCACCGGATTCCGGCGGAGCGATTGGAGTCGGCCATGGTGTGCTTCCCTGGTGGGCGGGTGGTCAGGACTTGGCGGCCATCTTCTTGGCCTGCTCCTCCGCCTGCTCGATCGGGCCCACGTACATGAAGGCCTGCTCGGGGAGATGGTCCCACTTGCCGTCGGCGATCTCCTCGAACGAGCGGATCGTGTCGGCCAGGCTCGTAATCTCACCGGGCTTGCCGGTGAACACCTCTGCCACGAGGAACGGCTGCGACAGGAACCGCTCCATCCGCCGGGCCCTGTGAACGACGAGCTTATCCTCTTCCGAGAGCTCGTCGACGCCGAGGATGGCGATGATGTCCTGGAGTTCGCGATACCGCTGGAGTGTTCGCTGCACGCGACGGGCGATCTTGTAGTGCCGCTCGCCCACATACTGCGGGTCGAGAATCCGGCTCGACGAGGCGAGCGGATCGACGGCGGGATAGATACCCTTCTCCGAGATCGATCGCTCCAGGTAGAGGAATGCGTCGAGGTTTCCGAACGCCGTCGCCGGCGCCGGATCGGTCGGGTCGTCGGCCGGCACATAGACGGCCTGCACGCTCGTAATCGCCCCCTTCGAGGTCGATGTGATCCGCTCCTGGAGCGCGCCCATCTCCGTGGCCAGCGTCGGCTGATAGCCCACGGCGCTCGGCATCCGGCCCAACAGGGCGCTCACCTCGCTGCCGGCCTGCGAGAAGCGGAAGATGTTGTCGACGAACAGGAGCGTGTCGGCACCGGTCGTGTCGCGGAAATACTCGGCCATCGTCAGGGCCGAGAGGGCCACCCGGAGCCGAGCCCCCGGCGGCTCGTTCATCTGCCCGAACACCATGCAGGTCTGCTCGATCACGCTCCGCCCGGTGTCGCCGATCTTGGCCTCCTGCATCTCGAGCCAGAGGTCCGTCCCTTCGCGGGTCCGCTCGCCGACACCGGCGAACACCGAGTAGCCGCCGTGGGCGCTGGCGATGCGGGCGATCAGTTCGGTCAGGATCACCGTCTTGCCCAGCCCGGCACCGCCGAACAGGCCGGCCTTACCACCGCGGACGAAGGGGGTGAGCAGGTCGATCACCTTGATGCCCGTCTCGAACAGCTCCGTCTTCGTGGAGAGCTCGGACACCGGCGGCGGATCGCGGTGGATCGGCCACCGCTCCTGCGTCTCGACGGGGCCCCGCTTGTCGATCGGCTCGCCCAGCAGGTTGAACACCCGGCCGAGGGTCGCCTTGCCCACCGGCACCGACACCGGGGCGCCGGTATCGACGACCTCCTCGCCGCGAATCAGGCCGTCGGTGGAGCCGAGGGCCACGCACCGCACCTTGCCGCCGCCGAGATGCTGCTGCACCTCGCCGACGAGGTGGACCTGCACGCCCTTGTGATCGGCGTCGATGCGGACGGCGTTGTAGATCGCGGGGATCGCGTCCTCGGGAAACTCGACGTCGAACGTCGAGCCGATGACCTGGGTGATGCGGCCGGTGCTGGTTGCGGTTGCCATGATGTCTCTGCGAACTCCTGCGTAGCTGTCTGACTGATGACTTGAAAAGGGTTGCCGAATCCGGTTAGCGATGAACCAAGGTGGCACCCACTTCCCGGGTGCCGGCGTTCTGCGGCCGAAAGCCCGCAGGAACGACGGATCTGTGCGCTCCATCTCTCAGGATGGACCATCTACTGCTTGAGGGCCTCCACGCCGCCCAGGATCTCCATGATCTCGCCGGTGATCTGCGACTGCCGAGCCCGGTTGTATTGCCGCGAGAGATTCTTGATCAGGCCCCCGGCATTCTCCGTGGCCGCCTTCATGGCCACCATGCGCGCCACCTGCTCGCTCACGGCCGCGTCGAGGAAGCATTTGAAGAGCCGTGCCATGAAACTCGCCGGCAACAACTCCTCAAGGATGCTCTCTGCCGAAGGCTCGAAGTCGTACTCGTCGCTGGCGAGCTTGGCCGTGGCGGCGGCTGCCTGGGGCGGGGCGAGCGGCAGGAGCATCTCGGTCACCGCTTCCTGCTTCGCGATCCCGTGAAACCGCGTGTAGGCCACATCGAGCCGGTCGATCTCGCCGGCGGCGTAGGCGGCGAGGTAGGCCTGGCCGATCGGTGCCACCGCCGCGTACTCGGGCTTGTCTTCGAAGGTGGTGTGGGAGTCGGCCAACTTGACGCCGCGAAACTTGAGGGCGGAGATGCCTCGCTTGCCCGAGACCGTCACCAGCGTTTCGACCTGCTCGCTCTTCCACTGGCCGAGCAACGCCGCCGCCTGCCGGACCACGTTGCCGTTATAGCCGCCGCACAGGCCGCGATTGCCCGTCAGCACGAGCACCGCCGTCCGCTTGGTGGGCCGGATCTCGAGCAGCGGGTGGGCCACGTCCGCCCCGACGGCCGCGATGTTTTCCAGGATCTTGGCCAGGTGCTTCGTGTAGTCGCGGGCCGCCAGCGAGCGGTCCATCGCCTTCTTGAACCGCGCCGTCGCGATCAACTCCATCGTGCGGGTGATCTTGCGGATATTCCGCACCGATTTCCGCCGTCGATCGAGTGCCCGGGCCTTTGCCATCGCCGCTGCTTCCTTCTATGCCTGTTCGCCGGTTGCCGACTGCCCGCGCCTAGCGGCCCGCGGCCACCGGCTGCCGGACCTCGGCCGCCCGGCCGACCGCCCGCTGCCGCTTGAACTCCGCGATCGCCGCTTCCAACTGCCGCTCACCCTCGCCGTCGAGTTCCTTGGTGTCGACGATCCGCTGGCGGAGCTCCGGCACGTGGTCGCGGACGAACGTCAGGAAGCCCTGTTCCCAGTCGGCCACCTGGTCGCGGGGCACCTCGTCGAGATGGCCGCGGGTGCCGGCGTAAATGCTCAGCACCTGGTCGACCACGTCCATCGGGGCGTATTGGCCCTGCTTGAGCAACTCGACCATCCGATACCCGCGGTCGAGCCGCTGCTGGGTGGCGGCGTCGAGGTCGGTGCCCAACTGGGCGAAGGCCTCGAGTTCGCGGAAGCTCGCCAGATCGAGCCGGAGTCCGCCGGCCACCTTCTTCATCGCCTTCGTCTGGGCGGCACCGCCCACGCGGGAGACGGAGATACCGACGTTCATGGCGGGCCGCTGGCCGGCGAAGAACAAGTCGGGCTGAAGGTAGATCTGGCCGTCGGTGATCGAGATCACGTTGGTGGGAATGTAGGCCGAGACCTCGCCCTCGAGCGTCTCAATGATCGGCAGGCTCGTGAGCGAGCCGCCCCCCTTCTCCGCCGACAGCTTGGCCGACCGCTCGAGCAGGCGACTGTGGGCATAGAACACGTCCCCGGGGAACGCCTCGCGGCCCGGCGGCCGCCGCATCAGGAGCGACAACTGCCGGTAGGCGGTGGCCTGCTTCGACAGGTCGTCATACACGATCAGGGCGTGCTGGCCGTTGTACATGAAGTGCTCGGCCATCGCCGTCCCCGAGTAGGGTGCGATGTATTGCAGCGGTGCCGCCGTCGAGGCGCCCGACACGATCACCGTCGTGTAGTCCATGGCGCCATACTTGCGGAGCACGTCGATGGCCACGGCCACCGACGAATCCTTCTGGCCGACCGCGACGTAGAAGCACTTCACGCCGCTGTTCTTCTGGTTGATGATCGCATCGAGGCCGATGGCGGTCTTGCCCGTCTTGCGGTCGCCGATGATCAGCTCGCGCTGGCCGCGGCCGATCGGTGTCATCGCGTCGACGGCCTTGATGCCGGT
>CAXNGP010000202.1:0-4764 GCA_964201845.1 Pirellulales bacterium | reverse complement strand
CGACCCGTCGGGCTCTCGCTCCACGAGCCGCTCGAGCTGCCGCCAGCTCTCCTGGACCTCGGGCGAATCGTCGTCGCATCCCAGGGACCGCAGGGCGATGATGCTCCAGACGATCGGCGGGAAGATCGCCCCCAGGCCGTCGCTGCCGTCGAGCCGCTCGAGCATCCAGCGCCGGCAGGCCTGCACGGCGCGGGCCCGCAGCGGCACCAGCCCGACCGACTCGCAGACCTTCATGAACCGGTCCACGCCCCGGAAGAACAACGCCCAGCCGCCGTCCCGCGCCGGCGGACGGCTGCGCGGCGAGTCGGCAAACAGCTCCGTCATTCCGCGGGCCAGTGGAATCCGCCGCAGCGGCTTGAAGGCCCACATCAGCGACAGCGGCACGATCATCGTGCGCGACCAGGCCGACACGCGGTTGAGGTTGACCGGGAACCAGTCGGGCAGCAGCACCATCTCGGGCGGCACGGCCGGGCAGGCCGAGTAGGGCATCTGGCCCAGGAGCGCGAGGTAGAACTTCGTGAAACTGTTGACGGCCCAAGGGCCGCCCGCGGCGGCGATCGCCGTGCGGGCCCGCCGCAGCGGTGGCGACTCGGGGTCGTGGCCGGTCAGCTTGAGCGCGAGGTAGGCCTTCACGCTGGCGCTGACGTCCACCGGGCCTCCCGGGTAGATCGCCCAGCCGCCCGTGGGCAGCTGCTCGTCGAGGATCCGCCGGGCGGCGGCCTCCACGACCGGCCCCACGAGCCGCCCGGCCCAGGCCAGCAGCAGGAGATACTCGCTCTCCAGGATCGTGTCGCCCTCGAGCGGGCCGCGCCAATGGCCGTCGTCGGCCTGACGCTGCCGCAGCCACGAGGTTGTTCGAGCCGCGAGTTCCGCGGGGTCGAGGGCCGGCGGCGTCTCGGGATCCGCGGCGCCGAATCCGGGCCGGCTCCTGCTTCGCGGTCCTCCGCGGGCGGCCCGCCGCAGCGGCAGGGGAGCTTCCTCGATGCGGTGGGCCGTGGCACCGGAGAGGCGGGCGTCGGATCCCGTGAAACTCATGCGTCCATCCCTGTGGTGCGGCAGCGGAGGGCGATCCATCGCCCGACGCCCGGGACTCAACCATTTGGCCAAGCCCGTCATTGCCCGGCGAGAATACGAGAAAACGGCCCGAAGCGACAAGGGCCGGTGCTCGACTCGTCGCTCGCCGGCTCGCTGCCGCCCGTCAGCGGTTCGTCGCTGCTTCACCCCGGGCAACATGGGCGAAGTTTGACGGCGCCGCGGCCTGTTGGGCGGCGGGCAACTCGATGATGCAGCGGGTGCCCCGGTTGGGCCGCGACTCGATCGCCAGGCTGCCGCCGCTCGACTCGATGAGCCGGCGCGCCTTCGGCAGCCCCAGGCCGATGCCCCGGCCCGCATCGCGGCCGCTGAAGAACGGATCGCAGGCCCGGGCCGCCGTTTCGGGGTCCATCCCCGGCCCGTCGTCGGCCACGACGATCCGGGCCCGCTGGACGGCGGTGGCTCCGGTCGCCTCGAGATGCACCCGGCCGCCGTCATCCACCGCCTCGAGCGCATTGAGGGCCAGCATGCGCACCGCCTCGCCGACCTGCGTCGGATCGACGAACAGCGTGACGGGAGCCGGCGCGGCACTGTATTCCAGGCGGATGGCCCGGGCAGTCGCACGGATCGCGAGCGACTCCACCACCGGCCGCAGCACCTCGTCGACGGTCGTTTCCGTCGGCTCCGGCTTGGGCGGCCGGGCGAACAGCATCAGTCCGCCGATCATGTCGCGGGCCCGAAACGCCTGATCGACGATCGTCGCCAACCGCCGCCGCCGCTCGGGTTCCCGCTCGTCGATCAGCAGCGCCTGGGCCCGGGCGGCGATGTTGGCCAGTGGGTTGTTGATCTCGTGGCTCGCCCCGTAGGCCAGTTCCCGCAGCGATTCGAGCCGCGCGTCGGCCACCCGTTGCTCGAACCGCTGGCTGAGCGCGTGGTGGGCTTCCGCGGCGTCGAGCGCGTCGACCAGCATGGCGGCCTCGAAGGTCTCGCCCTTCGGGGTGAAGGGCCGGCCCGTGCGGGTCGCGGTGACGACCGCCGCGCGGAGTCGGGCGGCCAGGTCGGTCAGGACCGCCGCCGGCGGGTCGATGCCGATGCCTTCCGCCGCCAGCCAGGCGGCCACGGCGGGGTCGGGCGTGGAGTCACGCCAGGCCGCGGCCTGGCGCGCCGAGTCGGCGGCCATCCCGGCGACGACGGCCCGCGCGAGGCCCAGGCAGCCCGCGCGGGAGACGGGCAGCAGGGTCGCGCCGTCAGGCAGGGCCAACGCCAGCCCCGAGTCCCCGGCGAGCGCCGCGGCAGGCTCACGGCCGTTGGGCTTCATCCGGTCGTCTCCCCGGTGCGGGCGGAACATGAGACGGCCCGCGTCCCCGGCGGGACGCGGGCCGTCCGATTGACGATGCGAACGGGCCGCGGGTCAGGAGCCGGATCCGGCCACGCCCGTCTCGATGTCGAGCAGGCTGCAGATCCGGTCGACCAGCACCTCGGCCTCGAACGGCTTCTGAAGGAACTCGTTGGCTCCGGACGCCTTGAGATCCTCGATCTTGTCGGGCTCGCACATGCCGGAGATGCAGATGATCCGCACCTCGTCCATGGTCGAGTCGCTGCGGACCCGCTGGCAGACTTCCTTGCCGTTGATGTCGGGCAGCATCACGTCGAGCACGATCAGGTCGGGACGGTAGTCCTTGACCATCATGCCGGCGTCGAACCCATTGTTGACGCTCCGCGTCTCGAAGCGGCCGTCCCGCTCGAGCACGTCGGTGATCAGCTCGACGAGATCCTGGTCGTCGTCGACGACGAGAATCTTGCGGCGGCCGCTCTCGAGGGCATCGGTCGGGATGCCGTTGTCCCTCATGAACATGAACAACTGATCCCGGGGGATGCGGCGAAACCGGCTGCCCGGCACGCGGAATCCCTTCAACTGTCCGGAGTCGAAGCAGCGGATGATCGTCTGCTGACTCACCTTGCAGATCTTGGCGGCTTCGCCGGTCGTATACACGGTCTTCTGCATGTGCCTTACCACCCTCTCCCTAGCCGTGGTGGGCTAGTCAAAACGACGGCCGAAGCCTCTTCACCGAAGAAGAGATCCCGAACCGCCTAGGCCTCCTTGCCACGAATCGGTCACGTTGAATGCCCCGGTTGCCCAGCGGGCGCCACTCGCGTCGCACTCCATGCCACGCATGACACCTGGAAACTTGCCGGAAAACCGCAACATCCTGCCGGGCGGAGGGGCCGCTGGGGCGGGCAGGGGAGGGAAGGGGGAATCCAGTTCCTCCAACCGCATCCCTGCGGACCATCCTTGCCAGACGACCCAACTCTACAGATGGCTTGCGCAGCGAGTCAATATCGACTCGTTCACCGTAACTGCCACGGCGACAAGTCTTTGCGCCAGTCCGCTGAAACCTTTGAAAATCCCCCTTCTCCGCGTCCCGCCAACCCGCCTGTCCCGTCACGCCAGTGAGCCGGGGGCGACGATCTCGAGCAACTCCACGGTGGGCACTCCGTCGAGATCGATGGTGGCGACCCGCCCGTACGCCGGCGCGGCGTCGGTGCCGAGGAGCCGTCGGAGGTGCGGGCCGGGATCGATCTGGAGCAAGGAGACGTCGTGCACGTCGCGCAGCAGCCCGGCCTCGATCAGGATCCGGCCGAGGGGGATCGCTTCGCCGCGGATCGCCGCGGCGGTGTTCGCCGCGAGGCGGCTGAGGTCGATTCGCACGATGCCGTGTTGCACGACGCGGCCGTCGGCTCGCACGAGCAGGATCTCGCGGGCGTAGCGGCCGGCGGGGTCCTCGCCGCGATCCACCACCTCCAGCCGCACCGGCCCGTGGAGCCGCTCCATGGCCACGGTCATGTGGCTGCGGTGGTCGAGCAGCCGCCGCGGGGCCTCGGGCACCCGTTCCGCGGCGACGAGTCGGAGGTCGCCAAACGCGGCGGCATCGGGGTGAAAGAGCGACACCAGGTCACGGCCGCGGGCGACGGCGGTTTCCCCGGTGGCTCCGCTCATGGCGACTCGGACGCCTCGGGCACGGCCAGGTCGAGCAGAAACTCGAGCACCTCCCGCAGCCGACGCATGCGGCAGGCTGCGATCGCCTCGGCGGCGAGCCGCCGCTGTTCGGCCGCGACGGCCCGCGCCCGGGAAATCACGCCGGCCTTGGAATACAGGCCGCGGGCCTCGTCGAGCAGGGCGGCCGTGGCGGTGGCGGAGAGGTCTGGTCGAGCCGATTCGCCCGCGATCGCCCGCAACCGGGCCACGTCGGAGTCGTTCAACGCCTCGATCGCCAACGCCCAGAGGAGCGTGGGGCGACCCCCGAGCAGGTCGCCCGCGGCACTGCGGTCGTTTTCGAGGTCGCCCTCCCAATCCTTGAGATCGTTGAGCACCTGGAATCCGGTGCCGACGTGGAGGGCATAGCGATCGATCGCGGCCGCCGCCGCCGGGGCGACGCCGGCCAGGCGGATGCCCATGGCGATGGCCGCCTCGAAGGCGGGCGACGTCTTGAGGCCGTAGATCGCCAAGGCCTCGGCGGCCGCGAGCCGGCGGCCCGCGGCATCCCGCCACCAGAGCTCGGCACCCTGGCCTTGGGCCAGCCGCACGTGCGCGTCGGCCAGGATCGCGACCGCGTCGCGAAGCGGCTCGGCCGCCACGCCCGGCAGCCCGGTCACGATGCGGTAGCCGGCTCCGAGCAGGTAGTCGCCGGCATTGAGCGCCGACGGCAGGCCACGCTCCACGTGGAGCGTGGC
>CAXNGP010000201.1:0-4765 GCA_964201845.1 Pirellulales bacterium | reverse complement strand
GGTCTCAGGCTGGATGCCCGACTTGTTGGCCCACATCGTGCCTGCCACGCCGCTCGAGAGCACGTGGGTCGTGCTGACCGGCAGGCCGCCCACGTCGGCCAGGCCGATCGTGGTGGCGGCCACGAGTTCGGCCGCGGCACCCTGGGCGTAGGTGAGGTGGGTCTTACCGATCTTCTCGCCCACCGTGACCACGATCCGCTGCCAGCCGACCATCGTGCCCAGGCCGAGGCAGATCGCGACGCCCATCTTCACCCATTCTGGCACGTACTCCACGGGCTGGGAAAGCTTGCCTGCCAGGCTCTTGAGCACCTTGCGGCGATCCTCGGCCATCCGGTCGCCGAAGCTCCGCACCAGCGTGCGCACCGAGGCGCCGAGCTCCACGAGATGGGTCCGCAGCTGCCAGCGGCCCTCGTCGTCGAGGTCACCGAAGCTCGACTTGCCGTCGAGCGTGGCCACCACCTGTCGAGCCAGGGGAAGCGGGTCGAGCGTGGCCAGGACGGCGTCAGCACGGGGGTGAGGGTCGAACACCCGGTCAACCACGCTCTGGGGCTCGAACATGTCGAACGTGGAGTAGGGCTCGATCGAGGCGGCGACGGCCCGGTCCTTCTCGAGCTCGAGGGCCTTCGGATCCTTCATGAGTTGCTCGACGCGAGTCGTGGCCAGATGCTCCGCCTTGAGGGCCTCCATCACCTTGACGATGCCCGGATCGGAGAGTTCCTTCTCCAGTTCCTTCGCCGCCGCTACCGTGGCCGAAACCTGGTCCTGGCTCGAGCCCATGTCGAGGGCGTACGCCGCCGGAACGATGCCGATCAAGACGAGCATGATCAGGCCCATGCCCTTCTGGCCGTCGTTCGAACCGTGGGCGAAGCTCACGCCGGTGCAGGTGCCGATCAGGAGCCCGCGGATCCACCACGGCGGCGGGCTGTCGTCCTTGGGTGGCTCGTAGAGCTCCTTCGCCGGCACCAGTTTCTGGAGTAGGAGCAACAGCCCCGCCGCCAGCCCGAAGCCAATCAGCGGCGAGAAGAGCAGCGCCGCACCGACCTCCGAGGCTTTGTGCCAGTTGATGCCCTTCGAGAGGCTGCCGTGTTCGAGCCAGGCGTTCATCATGCCCACGCCCATGATCGAGCCGATCAACGAGTGGGAGCTCGAGGCGGGCAGGCCGCGGTACCAGGTGGCGAAGTTCCAGATGATCGCCGCGAGCAGGAGCGCCAGCACCATCGCCAGGCCCTTGCCGGTCTTGATGTTGACGAGCAGGTCGACCGGCAGGAGATGCACGATGCTGAAGGCCACCCCGATGCCCCCCGCGTGAACGCCGATGAAGTTCCAGATTCCGGACCAGACCACGGCCGGCGTGGGCTTCAGCGACTTGGTGTAGATCACCGTCGCCACGGCGTTGGCCGTATCGTGGAAGCCGTTGATGCACTCGAATCCGAAGGCAATCACGAGCGCCACCACCAGCAGGATCATCTGGCCGCCGGAGAGCGACCCGATCGCGTCGAAGAATTCCATGGTGAACCGCTCCGGGGCGTCCTGCGGGAAAGACGTCAACCTAGGGGGGCCAGAGAGGTCGGACAAGCGGGGGGGCGGGGGCACACTGAAATTTCACACTCGGCGTTCGGCCGGGGCCGAAGCCGAACCGAAATCCCATTGCCGGAGTAGAATCCCGGCGGTTTATTCCGGTGCTGGAGACGGCGCAGATGGCGATTGGGGAGCAGGTGGAGGTGCGGCGATGGCTGGCCGGGACGGCGATCGCCTACTGGCATCACGGGATCGACATGGGCGACGGCACGGTCGTCCATGCCCGCCCCCACGACTTCCGCAATCCCTTCGGCGGCGGCAGTGTGGTGCGGACCTCGCGCGTGGAGTTCGCCAACGGCCAGGAGGTGAGGCCGACGTTCGAGCCGCCGGCCATGTTTCCGCCGGAGGAGGTGGCCCGCCGGGCTGCGGCCCACGTTGGCCGCGACGGCTACTGTCCCGTGGTCGCCAACTGCGAGCACTTTGCCACCTGGTGTGCGACGGGGGAGCGCCGCAGCCGTCAGATCGAGCGGGTGGTGCGGCGCATCGCGACCGTGGCCGCCACGGTGGTGGCGGGCGTCGTCGCCCTCCGGGGCGGCCGCGTCCTGGCCCGGGGTCAGTAGTCGGTCAGCGCGCCCGGACGCCAGGACACCCGCAGGGCATTGAGCACCGCGGCCACGTCGATCGCCTCCTGCACCAGCGCCCCGGCCGCCGGCGGCAGGAGGCCGGCCGCGGCGAAGCCCATTCCGACCAGGCTCGCGGCCATCCCGCCGACGGCGCTTTGCAGGGCGATCGACCGCAGCCGGCCGGCGATGTGGAAGAGCTCGTCGACCCGCTCCAGGGCCTGGTTCACCACCACCGCCCCGGCCGCCTCGCCCGTCACGTCGCTGGCGGTACCCACCGCGATGCCGACGGTGGCGGCGGCCAGGGCCGGCGCGTCGTTGATGCCATCGCCCACGAACAGGGTCGGCGCCTGCTTCACCGCCTCCTCGACGATCGCCAGCTTGCCCTCCGGCGTCACCTCGGCATGCACCTCCTCGATGCCGACGACGTTCGCCAGCCAGCGGACCTCGCTTTCGCGGTCACCCGAGACGAGCATCACGCGGGAGAGGCCGTGGGCTGGCTGGAGGTGATCGATGAAGGGCCGTCCGTCCGCCCGCGGCGAGTCGTGAAACCGCAGCACCGCAGCCGGTTCGCCGTCGACCACCACCACGCATTCGAGGCCCCCGGCCTGCGGGGGCAGCCGGGCGGCGGTCGCGGGGTCGCGGGCGGCGAGCTTGTGGCGGCTGGTGACCGCCACGGCATGCTCGCGGCCGGTGGGGGCGACCACGCGGCCCACGAGCCCTTGCCCCGGCTTCTCGGCCACCTCCTCGACCTGCCCCCGGGCGAGCGACCGCTCCGCGGCGGCCGCCACGACCGCCGCCGCCAGGGGGTGGCGGGAATACTGCTCGAGGCTCGCGGCCAAGGAGAGCGTTTCGTCGGCCGGGCGGGCCGAGATGGCCAGGACGTCGGTCAGCCGCGGTTCGCCGTAGGTGAGCGTGCCGGTCTTGTCGAAGATCGCGGTCCGGCAGGTGTCGAGCCGCTCGAGCACCGCCGGGTCGCGGATCACGATCCCGCGCTTGGCCGCCAGCGACACCGCGCCGATGATCGCCACGGGAATCGCGATCAACAGCGGGCAGGGGGTGGCCACGACGAGCACCGCCAGAAACCGCGTGGCTTGGCCGCTGGCCCACCACGCGGCCGCCGCCACGACCAATGCCAGCGGCGTGTAGAGAGCCCCGAGCGAATCGGCAAGCCGCCGGAGCCGCGGTCGCCGCGACTCGCTCGTCTCGAGCACCGCCATGATCTTCGCGTAGCGGCTGTCGGCGGCCATCCGGTCGGCACGGATCTCGAGCGCGGCGTCGCCGTTGATCGCCCCGGACAAGACGGTCGAGCCCGGGGCCTTCGGGACCCGGTAGGGCTCGCCGGTGAGGTAGCTTTCGTCCATCGTGCCGCGGCCGGAGACGACCGTGCCGTCGACCGGGCAGATCTCGTGCGGCAGCACCACGAGGAGATCGCCGACGGCGATCTCGGTGAGCGGCACGTCGACGGGCTGGCCGTCGGCCCGGCGGTGCGCCAGTAACGGCATCCGCCTGGCCAGGGCCGCGAGCACGTCGCCGGCCCGGGTCACCGCCCGCCGCTCGAGCGCCTCGCCGCCCGAGAGCATCAGCACCACCAGCACGCCGGCCAGGTATTCCCCCAGGAGAATGCTGGTCACGATCGAGATCCCGGCCAGGAGATCCGAGCCGAAGCTGCCGGTGACGAGCTTGGCGAGGAGGTCGCCCACGAGCGGGATCCCGCCGATCAGGAGCATCAGCACCAGCGGCAGGTCGGCCAGCACGAGCCCGCGGCCCGGAACGAAGCGGCTCGGGTCGAGCGGCCCGAACGACACCGGCCGCGTGGCCAGGCCCGACCAGTGGATGAGGGCCCAGGCGACGAGCGCAACGACCGCCCCGCCGGCGATCAGTTCGTCGACCGGGAGCCGGCGCCAGGCGGACAGTCGCGTCGGCCCGCCGGCTGCATGCTGCGCGATCATGAGGTGTCTCGGGGCGGGCCGGGTGCGAGCCGGGGGATCAGCTGTGCATCCGTGGCAGGGGGTCGCCGTGCTCGATGATCGCCGCCTCGGCGGCGGCCAGCTCGTGGAGCCGCTCCCGCACGGTCTCCTCCCCGGCAAAACCGGCCGCGAGCCGGACGTAGGTCGAGTGGTGGCGGGCCTCGGACTCGAACAGCCCGCGATAGAAGTCCCGCAGTTCGGCGTCCTGGACGTGCTCACCCAGCAGCGCGAACCGCTCGCAGCTGCGGGCCTCGATCAGGCCGGCGACGAGCAGCCGGTCGACGGCCCGCCCCGGCTCCTGCTTGCGGACGAGCTCGTGGAGCCGCGGCCCGTAGGAGCTGGGCGCGAGCTTGCGGAACGGGATCCCGCGGCGCTCCAGCAGATCCAGCACCATGCGGAAGTGCTCGAGCTCCTCGTTCACGATCTCGGTCATCGCCCGGGCGAGGTCGGTGTGGTCCACGTAGGAGAAGAGCAGGTTCATCGCCACGCCGGCCGCCTTTTTCTCGCAGTGCGCGTGGTCGATCAGCACCTCGTCGAGCGAGGCGTCGACCTGGGCGAGCCAGCGGCCGGCGGACGTGGATTGCAGGCTGAGCATGTGGGCCAAACGATAGGCCGCGCGGTGGGCCGGCGGCAAGCGGCGGGGGGAGGAACGGCGGA
>CAXNGP010000200.1:0-4772 GCA_964201845.1 Pirellulales bacterium | reverse complement strand
AGACCTCGCCGGCCAAGCTGTTCACGCGGCTGTTCGTGGCCGACGGACCGGCCGAGCGGAAGCGGCAGGTCGCGCGGGCCCGCGAGGGTCAGAGCATCATGGACTTGGTCGCCGACGACGCCCGCTCGCTCGAGCGGTCGCTCGGGGCCGGCGACCGCGGCCGGCTCGATGCCTACCTGACGAGCGTCCGCGACCTCGAGAAGCGGCTGGTCGAGGCCGAGGCCTGGGCCGATCGCCCGAAGCCGGTGGTGCCGGTCGCCAAGCCGACCGACGTCGGCAATCCCAACGACGTGGTGGCCCGCCAGCGGTTGATGAGCGACATGGTCCGCCTGGCGCTGGCGACCGACTCGACGCGGTACGTGACGCTCCATCTGGGTGGCGGCGGCGGTGTCGTTCCCGTCGAGGGCGTGGACGAGGGCTACCACTCGCTCTCGCACCACGGGATGGATGCCGAGAAGCTCGCGCAGCTCGCGCTGGTCGAGGCGGAGATCATGAAGGCCTTCGGTGACTTTCTCCGCGGCCTGGCGGGCGAGCAGGAAGAGGGCGCGACGCTGCTCGATCGCACGAGCGTGCTGCTCACGAGCAACCTGGGCAACGCGTCGAGCCACGACAACCGCAACCTCCCGGTCGTACTCGCGGGCGGCGGCTTCCGGCACGGCTCACACCTGGCGTTCGACCGCAAAGCGAACCAGCCGCTGCCGAATCTGTTCCTCTCGCTGCTCCAGCGGACGGGCCTCGAACTCGACCGCTTCGCCACCTCCACCGGCACGCTCCCCGGCCTCGAGCCCGCCTGAAGCCGGGCCGCTGCCGCTGCGCTCGTCAATCGGGAGCGATCCAGCCGACCGCGGTGGCTACCGCCCGCGCGTCGGCAACGGCACAGGAGGCAGCGCGTGCTTGGACGGGGCCGACCGGGGCTCGGGCAGGTTGGCCGGTCCGCCGATCGACCAACGCTCGACCTGCCCAGACCGTCGAAAATGCCACCGCTTCACCCGAGGCCAGTTCCAGCACGGTAGCCGGCTCGTGGCGCAGTGCCAGGCGCCAACGGCCGCCTTCAGGACGCGTGCCCCAGGCCCGCACTTCGCCACCGAGTTCCACCAAGTGGCTTTTCGAGCCGAGTGCGACCAAACGCTCACCCACAGCATCCACTCCGTACCCTGGGCCGATCCCGCCCAGATCGAGCGTGACGCCGGGCCGCGTCTTCCGCAGGGCCGCGGGCCGCCCCGCCTCCGGGGCACGCGACTCCACCAGATTCATCCCCACGAGGCTCCGGGCCACGAGCAGTTCCTCGTGCGTCGGCTTGCGGCCCTCGCGCCAGAGCCGCGCGAGCGGGCCGACCGTGATGTCGAAGGCCCCATCCGTCTCGCCATGCACCTGCCGGGCGATTGCGACGATCCGGGCGAGGTCATCCCCGACTTCCACCCACTCGCCGGCGGCCGCGCGGTTGAACCGGCTCACATCGGAGTCGGCCCGCCAGGTGCTCGCCGCCGCATCGA
Organism: Pirellulales bacterium; assembly: GCA_964201845.1. Classification (GTDB taxonomy): domain Bacteria; phylum Planctomycetota; class Planctomycetia; order Pirellulales; family UBA1268; genus QWPN01. The sequence goes on along the minus strand of CAXNGP010000200.1, from coordinate 3,279 downwards.
TCCGCGCGAGCACGGCCTCGATCTCACGGTGCAGCTCGCCCCGGGTGAGCTCAGGCACCTCCGCGGCGAGCGTGACCCGGTAGGTCGTGCCCATCGCCGCCCCGGCCAGCACGAGCGGCTCGGCGGCCACGGCAGGCGACAGTAGCCAGCAGGCAACGATTGCGGCCCACCGTACCTTTCCACACGGTGAAGGGGTTGCCCGTGCCAATCGAAGCGTCCGGCGAGGTGGCACGGGCAACCCCGGACCACCCCACCGGACGCAAAAGCACCGCTTCTGAGCCAACACTTCAAGCCCGCTCCTCACGGACCCGCTCATGCCGGCCACCACGCGGCGGCGGCGGCCGCAGCCAGACAGCCCAGCAACACGCCGTCGCGCCAACTGAAAGCCGCACTCTGGCGGTGGAGCCGCACGTGGTCGAGCAGGGCCCCGGTGGGGCAGGCGTGGCGGCAGTAGGCCATTGGGTAGCGGGCGCTCGCCACGAGTCCCACGCCGAAGATCACGAGCGCCGGGATGCCGGCCACGAGCGGCAGGTAGGCGTCGAAGGGCTCGAGGTCGACGAGATTCAGCGGCAGCGGCACGACCGCCGCCACGATCGCCACCGCGAGCAATGCCCAGGGCAGCCCCGTGAGCCAGGGCCGCAGGCGCGCTGGAATCGTGCCCTTTGGCTTCGCGAACCGCACGAGCAGCTGCTGGGCGGCCCCGTGGGCACAGAGGTGCGAGCAGTAGACGTTGCGGCGGGTCGTGGCCGGGAGGACGAGGGCCGCGGCGGCGAGCACCGCGAGCACCGCCGCGCCGCGGGGCACGCCGGCCTGCGCCCAGCCCCAGAGCTGCGCCTGGGAGAGGAGCGCCCCGGCCCCGAAGCCGAGGTAGAGCAGCACGGCCACCGGCAGGGCCAGCCGGCCGAACCAGGTGCCGCGGAGCCGCGTGAAGGCGGTCACCACACCGGCGGCGATCACGCCAATCGCGCCCCACTGCGGCGGCTCGATGCCGCCGAACCAGGCCGCGACGGCTCCCGCCCAGCCGCCTGCCGCGACGGGCCGGCGGTCACGCCGCTCCCGCGCCGCCCGCACGATTCCCTCGGCCACGGCCTGGCTCGTCATCGTGGCCCCGCTCACGCCCTCGACGCCGGTCGCGGCCGGGTCGATGCCCGCCAGTTCTTCGATCGGCATCCCCCGCCACAGCCGCCGAAAGGCCCGGTCGTCGCGGACGTAGCCCACGTAGGGCTCGTTGTCGAAGGATTCCAGCACCGCCACGCCCGCGACCTTGTTCTCCGCGTCGAACCCCACCAGCGCGTCGGTGGGCCCCTGGTAGCCGATCACGCGGTCGGCGGCGGGGCTCGTCCGCAGGGCCCAGCCCAGCGGAATGTTCTCAGGCCCGCGAACCCGGATCACGGCCGGGTCCCCGGGATCGGGCTCGATCGCCACGGCCTCGGGAAAGAGCAGTCGCAGGTCGGCAAGAGCGGGTTCCTTCGCGAATCGGCTCCCGCCGCCGCTGCCGCCGAGCCGCAGCACGATCGCGTCCACGATCGCCAGGCTCGTGAGCGTCGAGCCGGCGACGGCATCCACGCTTCGGGTCCCGAGCCCCACGAGGTCGGCGAGCGGCGTGCCTGCGAGCGACGCCAGAAAGCGGCCATCCTTCTCGACCGCCCGCACGTGGTCTCGCGTATCGCGGCTGGAGAGGATCGCCATCCCGGCCACGCGGAGGTCGGCGTCGCAGACCACGAGCACGTCGGTCGGCCCCGAGAACCCCACGGCCGCATCACCGGCCGGGCTCGTTCGGAGGATCGTGCCCACGCGGTCGCCGCTCGCTCCGATCACCTCCCGGCCGCCCGCGACGGCCGGCGACTCCCCGCCGATCGCCGCCGCTTCGGGCAGGTGCTTCCGCACGACCTCGATGGGCAACGCTGCCAGGTCCACCGCCGCGAGCCGCGTCATCTGCCGCGCATGCGCCACGTGCACGCACCAGGCCACGGCCGCCCACGCCGCGAGCCGCAAGACATGCCCGGCGGCGGTCCGCACGCGCGTGGAGGAAGCAGAACCCATGATCGTGGGATTCTACCGTGCCGCCCGGCGGGCGAACCCCGGCGCGCGGCCCGTGATGCACCGCCCAGAGAAGCCCCCGGCGCGAGCCGGGGGACTGTGACGCGGCCGACGCATCGACGCAGCCATGACGCAACGTGTGGATCACCCCGATCTGCCCGAGCACGTGCGGTCGGTGGCAAGGAGAGCGGGGCGGCATTCAGACCCGCCGTCCCCGGGCTCGCGCCCGGGGCTTGGATGTCGCATCGAACGTCCGCGAGGGGTTGCCCATGCCAATCGAGCGGCGTAGGAAACCGAGCGCAGCAAGGATTGCGGAGCGAGGTTTCCTCCGAGCGAGCGGAGGGCAGGATGCCCGAAGCGAGCGTCCGGCGAGATGGCATGGGCAAGCCCGAGCCGCGTCACGACAGAGGCAACGCCCGGCAGTCAGCGGCCAGCCGGCACCAGCAACACAGCGTCGGCGTGGGCGTTGCCCTTGGCCCCGTCGGTCGCGATCACGACCACGCAGGCGTCGCCCTTGCCGAGTGTGACTCGGCCCACCGAGCCATAGCCGCCCTCGAGCGGGGCGGCCTTCCGCATGTCGAGCCGCGTGCTCGTGCGGCCGCTCGCCGTCTCGACCATCACGGGTACCGCCGTGCCACGGTTCTCGTGGGGCTGCCAGGCCACGAGCACGTCGTAGGCCCCGGGCGCCGGGGCGCGGAGTTCGAACGTCGCCGTCGCCCCGCTGTCGGGCCCGGCGTAGTGGTAGCCGTAGCCCACGTAGCCCTTGAGCCCCTGCCCCTCCGACCAGTTGCCCTCGCGCGTGGCCTCGCGGTCGTCGCGAACGACGCCGCCCTTCTGCTGGGCGAGTGCGGCCGGATCGACGCCGCTGGGCGGCCCGTGCGAACCCGCCAAGGGCAGGGCGTCGGCCGGGATCTGGATCGGGTCGGCGAGCGTCGCGCGGCGGGCCTTGCCGGGCAGCTTCAACAGTTCGTCCATCTCGGCCCAGTGGTTCTCGTACACGCCCCGCGGCGTCGTGCCGTGCTTCACGGCCACGCTCGCCGCCTTGCCCACGACCTCCCCCATCATCCCGCAGGTCTTCATCACGCGGACGGTGCCGAGGGCCTCGTGCGTGACGGAGATGCAGCGACCGGCCATGAACAGGTTCTCGATGTCCTTCGAGTAGAAGCAGCGGTAGGGGACGGGGTAGCCGTACATCCGGTCGACCCGCCGGTCGTGGACGGCGATCGAGATGAAGGGGTT
>CAXNGP010000199.1:0-4796 GCA_964201845.1 Pirellulales bacterium | reverse complement strand
ACGGCGCGGGGCTCGTCAGCCGCGAGGTGGATCCCGGCGACCTCGACAGTCGCGAGGTGCGGGTGGTGGTCGAGGCGGCGCGGCGGCTCGGAGCCGCCGGGCGGCCCGTTGGGCTGTCGGAGCTCCTGCTCGAGCTGCCCGACCCGGCGCTCCAGAGCCTGCTCGTGGCCGTCGACGAGGAGAACGCCGCCCGTGGCGCGGGCGCGCCCGGCGAGCGGATCGGGCACCTCGCCGACGCGCTCCGTCGCCGCGCCGCGACGGCCGGTGCGCGGGCCAGCGCCCGCGCGATCAAGTCCTCCCGGCTCGATTCCCAGTCGGAGGCCGAACTCTTGGAACGGCTCGTCGCTCAGCGGCGGGTCGCCCAGGGCATGTCCGAACCCAAGGAAGGGTGAGGATGCCCACCTCGTCGTTGCAGTCGGTGCGGCCGGAAGCGGTTCCGCGGCACCGGGGGGCGGCGTGCGAGTGACGATGGTACGGTGAAGGAGAACCCCAGATGATGAAGCCCATGGACCACCCCGACCTGCCCCTGATGCCCGCCCTGCCTCCGACCGAGGCCGCCCCGCCCGCGGAGCCCCGCGCCGGCGGCGACGCCGATCTGGCACGGCTGATGGCGCTGGGCGCCTCGCTCGGCTACCTGACCTTCGACCAGGTCAACGAGTATCTCCCCGACGAGGCGGTCGATCCCGAGAAGATCGACGCGTTGCTGGTCGCGCTCGAGGAGAAGGGCATCGAACTGGTCGACTCGCCGCCCGAGCCCGTCGCCGCCGACGCCACGCCCAGCCAGGCTCCGGCCAAGCCGCGCCGCGACGAGGCGATCACCACGCCTCCGTCGAACGCGGCCAACGACCCGATCCGGATGTACCTGGCGCAGATGGCCGAGATTCCGCTGCTGACGCGGCGGGAGGAGATCTCGCTCGCCAAGCGGATCGAGGTGACCCGCAAGCGGTTCCGCCGGGCCGTGCTCGGCTGCGCCTACTCGCTGCAGTCCACCGTCGAGATCCTCCGGAAGGTGCACGAAGGCCATCTGCCCTTCGACCGCACGATCAAGGTCTCGCTCACCGAGCGGCTCACCAAGGAGCAGATCCAGGCGCGGATGCCCCACAATCTGGCCACGCTCGACCGGCTGATGGCCGGCAGTCGGGCCGACTTCCGCAGGCTGATCAGCCGGCGCACCACCGCCGACGAAGCCAAGGGGGCGCGGGAGCGGTTTCGGCGGAGCCGGGCGAAGTCGCTGGTGCTCGTCGAGGAGCTCTCGCTGAGGACTCGCCGCGTGCACCCGCTGGTCAAGATCCTCCGGGGCATGTCGGCGCGGATGGACGTGCTCCAGCGTGACCTGCAGGCGATGAAGGCCGGCGAGCGGTCCTGCGACGACCAGGCCGACATGCGGAAGGAGCTCCGCGATCTGATGCTCACGACCCTGGAGAGCCCGCGCTCGCTGCGGACCCGCGTCGGCATGCTCGACAAACTCCGCGAGGAGTACGAGGCCGCCAAGCGGAACCTGTCGGCGGCCAACCTGCGGCTGGTGGTGTCGATCGCCAAGAAGTATCGCAACCGCGGGCTGTCGTTCCTGGACCTGATCCAGGAAGGCAACACCGGTCTGATGCGGGCGGTCGACAAGTACGAATATCGCCGAGGTTTCAAGTTCTCGACGTATGCCACCTGGTGGATCCGGCAGGCGATCACGCGGGCGATCGCCGATCAGGCCCGCACGATCCGGATCCCGGTTCACATGATCGACGTGCTCTCGAAGCTGCGGACGACCGCCAAGAAGCTGCTCCACGAGCTCGGCCGCGAGCCGAGCCCGGAGGAGGTGGCCGAGGTCGCCGATGTGCCGGTCGAAGAGGCCCGCCGCGTCATGGAAATGGGCCGGCAGCCCATGAGCCTCGATCGGCCGGTGGGAGAGAGCGAGGACGCCAGCTTCAGCGAGTTCGTGGAGGACGTCGGGGTCATGAGTCCGACCCAGTCGACCACCCACGGGCTGCTGCGAGACCGGATCGACTCGCTGCTCAAGACGCTCACCTATCGGGAGCGCGAGATCATCCGGCTGCGGTACGGTCTGACCGACGGCTACACCTACACGCTCGAGGAGGTCGGCCGGATCTTCCGCGTCACCCGCGAGCGGGTGCGCCAGATCGAGGCCAAGGCCGTCAAGAAGCTCCAGCATCCGGTCCGGTCGCGGCAGCTGGAAAACTTCATCGGCAGCGGCCAGGGCTGAGACCGGCCGGCCCGTGGCCGGCCGCAAGGGCTGTGGTACACTCTTCGGCGGGGCGGGTCCTTCCGCCCCGCCGGAGATCATCATGACCGTCGCTCTCGCCACCGGAACGCTGCGCACGCTCCACCGGATGCACCGGCAGCTGGAGGATTTGCGCGGCCGCCTGGCCGCCGGGCCCCGGCGGATCGCCGCCCTGACGGCCGCGGTCCAGGAGGCCGAGAGCCGGCGGGATGCGGCCAAGGAGGCGGTCATGCAGACCCGCCTGGCGGCGGACCGCAAGCAGCTGCAGCTCAAGACCGCCGAGGCCAAGCTCGCGGACCTCGAGGCGAAGCTCAACGCCTGCAAGAGCAACAAGGAATACCAGTTGTTCCGCGACCAGATCGCGGCCGACCGGATGGCCGGCAAGGTGCTGGAAGACGAGATCCTCGAGTCGCTCGAACAGATCGACGGTTTGAAGCCTGCCGTCCCGGCCGCCGAGGAGGCCATCGCCGCGGCTCGCCGCAAACTCGCGGACGAGGAGGCCCGGGTCGCCGCGGAGGTGACGCAGCTCGAGGCGGAGGTCGCCCGGATCAGCGGCGACGTCCAGGCCACCGAACAGGATCTGGCCGAGGATCTGCGGGAGAAGTACCAGCGGGCGGTGCGGCACAAAGGGGCCGACGGCATGGCCGCCGCCGACGGCCGCGACTGCGGCGGGTGCCACCAACAGATCACCAGCAATCAGCTGTCCGAGCTGCTCGGCGGCCGGATCGTGACCTGCCGCAGTTGCGGCCGGCTGCTCTACACGCCCGAGTCGGCCGCACCGGCCTGACCCGGGATCCACCCGGCGGTGGGCCGAGCCGGCGCCGCCCGCGTTTTCCAGTCGATCGATTGCCAGCAGCGTTATTCCCCGCGGAGTTCCCAGTGATGTCCGACCGCATTCCCATGACGAGGTCCGGCTACGACAAGTTGAAGGCCGAGGTGGACGAACTCGAGACCGTCGAAATGCCGAAACTCGCGCAGCGCGTGGCCGCCGCCCGGAGCGAGGGCGACCTGAGCGAAAACGCCGAGTATCACGGGGCCCGCGAAAGCCAGGGCATGATGCAGGCGAAGATCAACGTGCTCCGCGACAAGCTCGCTCGGGCCGTGATCGTGGAGCGGCCGAAGGAGTCGACCGGAGAGGTCGTCTTCGGGGCGACGATCCGCGTCAAGGATCTCAAGTTCGGCGACGAGGAAGAGTATGTGCTCGTCGGGGCCGGCGAGGAGGACTTCGACACCGGCCGGATCAACGTCGCGAGCCCGCTGGCCCAGGGCTTCCTGGGCCGCAAGGTCGGGGAGACGGTGGCGATCGACGTGCCCGCGGGCACGCTCAAGTACGAGATCCTCGAAGTCCGGGTCGAGTAGCCGCGGGCCTACACGAGGCCTTCGAACAGGGCCGACCCGATGCGGACGATCGTCGCGCCTTCGAGGATTCCCGCCTCGAAGTCGCCGCTCATACCCATCGAGAGCTCAGCCAGCGCTGCGGGGTCGGGCAGCGTCGCCGCGAGTTCGTCGCGCACCGTGCGCAGGCGGGCGAAATCGCGGCGGGCGTCGGCGGCGTCGGCATCGGGGTGCCCGGCCATGCCCATCAGCCCGCGGAGCCGCACGGCGGGTGAACCGGCGGCCGCCCGCACGAGGGCCGGCAGGTCATCGATCGCGGCTCCCGAGCGGCCTGGATCCGCGGTCAGATTGACCTCGACGAGCACCTCGCAGGGCGGCCGTTCGCCGGTCGAGACGCGCTCGGACTCCGCCTGGATCGCCTCCAGGAGCCGAATGCTGTCGAGCGTGTGCAGCATCGCGAGCAGGGGCAGGGTGCGGTGAACCTTGTTGCGCTGGAGATGGCCCACCAGGTGCCAGCGGGCCGCTGGCCGGGCTGCGGCCAGCGCCTCCGCTTTCGCCCAGACCGTCTGCGGCCGGCTCTCCGCCAGCTCGGTCACGCCCGCTTCCAGCACGAGCCGCGTCAGGTCGGCGGACAGGTATTTGGTGACCGCGACGAGGGTCACGCTCTCGGGCGACCGTCCCGCCTGCCGGCAGGCGGCGGCGATCCGGTCGCGGACGGCGGCGAGATTGGCGGCGAGGCGGTGCCGTTGCCCGCGCTGGTCGCCCGTCTCGCCGTCGGTCATGCTCACTGGATCTCCAGGATGCGCTTGACGCTGCCGTGCGGACGGATCTTTCCCACCAGGAACTCGGCTGACACGTTGCACCCGAGCAGCGTGCGATTCCGCGGGGCGTCGAGCGACCGGTAGAGCAGCCATTGTTCCTGCCCGGCCTGCACGCGGAAGCCGGCGGCCTGGTAGGGGGGAAGGTTCATCCGGGTGTCGGCGACGGTGAGCTGCCGCCAGGTGAGCGGCTTGCCGATCCGGCCGGCGTCGCAATCGAGCCAGAGCGGCGCGTAGAACCGTCGCCCCGCCGACTCCTGCGCGAGCGTCAGGCCGTCGGCCCCGTGCTCGAGGCTGCCGCCCCGGCCCACCCGCCACTCCGGCAGGGCCAGCGGAACCGCCAGCAGCCGCATCCGCGTGTCGAAGACGAGCGCTTCGCGGGTCTCCTCGGCCGGCGTTGCCTCGAGGCC
>CAXNGP010000198.1:0-4801 GCA_964201845.1 Pirellulales bacterium | reverse complement strand
TCAGGAGCGGCGTGAGGATCACCGCAGCGAGCGTCGAGCAGGTCGTCATCGTCACGGAGAGCGCGACGTCGGCCCGGGCGATGTAGGTGACGACGTTCGAGGCCGTGCCCCCCGGGCAGCAGCCGACCAGGATCAGCCCCACGGCGAAGGGCGTCGGCAGGTCGAGTGTCCGCGCCACCACCCAGGCTGCGGTGGGCATGATCGTGAACTGGGCCACGAACCCGGCCACCACCGCCGCCGGCTGCGACGCCACGCGGGCGAAGTCGGCGAACGTGAGCGTCATCCCCATGCCGAGCATGATCAACCCCAGGCCGCCGACTAGCAGCGGCCCGTCGAACCAGGTGAAGAGCCGCGGCTCGACGAGCGCCAGCCCGCAGGCGGCGGCCACCCAGAGCGGGAAGGCGTTGGCGAGCTTTTCGAGCGGCGGCGTGACGGATGAAGGCACGGTTGAGGCTGGCTCCGCGGTCGGTGTCGCCAGCAGCATATAAAGAAGGCCACATGGAACCTGAACGGATGCCTTCCCGGATCACCTGCCGCCGTGCGACCGTCGCGGAGATCATGCCGCTGCGGCACCGGATCCTGCGGGCCGGGCTGCCCTTCGAGACGGCCCGCTTCGAGGGCGACGAAGAGGCCACCACGAGACACTACGTGGTGGTCGAGGGCGACGAGATCGTGGTCTGCCTCTCGCTCATGATCTCGGAGTGGGAGGGACGTCCGGCGTGGCAACTCCGCGGCATGGCCACCGATGCGGGCGTGCAGGGCCGGGGGCTCGGCCGACTGCTCCTGGACACGGCTGCGGCCGACGCGCGGCGCGACTCGCCGCAGCGAATCTTCTGGTGCAACGCCCGCACGTCGGCCGTGGGCTTCTACGAGAAACTCGGGTGGAAGGTGATGTCGGAGCCGTTCGATGTGCTCACCGCAGGGCCGCACGTGAAGATGGTGTGCGACGACGAGCCACCGCGAGCCACGGGCCTTGAGGCTGGCAGCCGCCCGCCGGCCGTGGCCTTCATCGCGGTCGAACTCACGTTCCTCGCCGCGGCGCATCTTCTGGGCGGGCCTCCTTGGGTGGCCCTCGGCGTGCTCACGTTGGCCGGGCAGGTCGCGTCTGACTTTCGACTGCGGCCGCTCGTGGGCCTGCTGCCTGCCGCATGCTGGCTGGTGGCCCATCAACTCACGGGCAACCGCGAACTCTTCTTTCCCTATGCGATGGCGCTGGCGGCGCATCTCGCCGGCCAGTTCGCCAGCCGGGGTCGCGTCTCGGCGGCCGCGGCGGGCGGCCTGGTGACGGCTGTGTTCCTCGCGATCCGGGTGGGGCAGGCCGCGACCGCCAAGGTGCTCGCGGTGGAGGCGGGCGTCGCGGCGGCGATCCTCGCGCTCACCGTTGCCGTGCTGCCGGCGGCGGTGAAGCGGCCTTGTGGGGCCGTGATCGTGGCGGCCGTCGCGTCGCTCCTCGCCTACGTCGGGCTGGCGTTGTGATGGTGCCGCGACTGACGGCGAACAATCTGATCAGGGCGTCCGGCAGGCTGCTCTTCGCTCGTGAACCGGATCGAGCGGCCTCCGAGGGCCACCGCGGTGCGTGGCAACCGGTCAGGGTCGGTCGCAGAGAAGCGTCAGGCCAAACCGCGACGATCGAGCCGCTCCGGACGGGATCGCGAACCTGCTCTCGTTTGGGTCGCGGGAGGCCGGGCATGCACTGCTGAAATCGTTCTAGCCAGCAGCCCTGGGTCCGGGAGAGAATGAGTTGCCCGATCAGATCACGAATCACGCAGGAGGATGCTTCATGGCGGCTCGAAACGGTGTCTCAAAGGCGTGGGCGGCGCGGCTGGCGATGGCAGTGATCGTGGCCGTGGGAATGGCGGTCCCTTCAGCGCAGGGTCAGCCCGGCGGTCGCCGGGGTCCTGCGCCCAGCGCAGGACCGGGCGGCGGTCGTGGGGCGGCAGGGCCTTCGGTGGGCGGGCCGGGCGGTCTGGGATCGCCGGGTGCGGGCGCGCCGGGAGCAGGACTGCCGGGAGCAGGATCGCCGGGACTGGGCACGGCCCCACGGGGGCCGGTTCCGGTCGCGCCGGCCACGTCGTTCCACCAACTGGCCGTGAGCAAGTCCGGTCAGCTCAAGGGCGTGATGACGGATACCGCCACGGGCGCGGTGCAGCCGATCGCCGGTCTCGCCGAGGTTTCGAGCGGCAAAGTGTCGTGGAACGTGGGACCGTCCGGCGGGCTTGCCTACGAGAGCTCGCTCGACGAACTCCTCAAGCAGGCACCGGCCGCCACGATCGTGACGCCCGCGGGCCGCCAGCCGCACTCGCTGGTGTTGGTGCCGGCCAAGTAGCGGGCCACTCGTGGTAGAAAGGGTTCGCCGCGCGGAGTCACCGCCGGCGACGATGATCATGGATCGGAGGACGTTGTGACGGCACACGGATCACGACTGGCGGCCATGGTCGTCGCTGCGGCGGGCCTGTTCGGCGGCTTGGCGTGGGCGGCCGTGGTCGGCGCTTCCGCCCGCGCCGCTGCGCCTGCGGCCGCGGCCGCAGGGTCGCTCGCGGCCGACTTCGCGGCGTTCGAAGCCGGGCCCGGTCGTGAGGTCGCGGCGAAACTCGACTGCGCGCCGAAGCACTGGCGGCAGATCGCGCCCTCGGTCTACCACCTCGCGACGCGGCATGCCGCCGCCCTCGGCGGGATGACCGAGGCCGATCGGCTGGCGGCGCTGGTGGCACTGGCGGAGTTCATCGACGGCAAGCGGCAGGCCGCGGCGGTGACGCCCGTCCTGGCCGACGGCCGCACCGTGATCGGCCTGCTCGACCCCGCCCAGGGGCTCGGGCCCCGCGAGATCACGGCGATCGCCGACGCCTACGGCTGCGAGTCAACCATCTACAAGAAGGAGGAAGCCGACCAGACGCTCGACTCGGTCGCGGCCGAGTTTCTCTCGGCCATCACCGCCGCCATCGGGGCCGGGAAGCCGACGAGCGTGGTCGTGCTTGGTCACGGCCTGCCCACCGAGATCCAGAGCTACCACATCCGCTTCGAGCGGCTGGCGAAGGCCCTGCTCGATGGGGCGGCCGGCACCGGGGCGGTCGACCTCTCCCGCGTCGTGATCATCTGCGACGACTGCTTCAGCGCGGATTTCCACATCAACCTGCTCGACGAACTCGCCCGCGAGGCGGCGGGCCGGGGGCGATCGCTCGCCTCGCTGCCGGTCTGCATCGCGGGCACCAACCGGGCCTGCGTCGGGCACGCCGACGTCGGAGAGAAGTTCGTGCCGCACTTCTGGCGGGACGTGATCGAGCTCTATTTCATCCGCAAGCCGCTACCCGAGGACGTGACGCTCGGCGACTTCTTCGAGAAGGTCGACAACATGATGTATGGCTACGGTCGGGCTCCGATCGTGGAAGACGGGCGGGTGAGCGGCTACCGGCTCGTTGACCCCGAACTGGTGCAAGATCCGGTGGTGTTCGTGCCGCTCGGTGACGACGACCTGGCGAAGCTCCGCGAGATTCTCGGCCTCCCGGCCGACGCCCCGCTCCCGCGGTGGCTCGACGTGGGCTGAGGCGTCACGCCCGGAACAAATCGAGCTTGCCGGAGCCCCGGCCGGCGGCCGCCGCCCGGGCCGAAAACTCGTCGAGGGCCCGCCGGCCCGTGTCGCCGAGATCGACCGTCCAGTCGTTCACGTAGAGATCGACGTGCTGCATCAGCACGTGGTCGTCGAACTCTTGTGCGTGGCGGCGCATCGTCGGCAGCGCGGCGGTGGGATCGGCCAGCGCCAGCGCCAGCGAATCGTGGATCACCCGCTGCACGGCGGCCGTCACCTCGGCGGGCAGCCGGCGGCTGGCGACGATTCCGCCCAGGGGCAGCGGACAGCCCGTCTCCGCCTCCCAGCGGCTGCCGAGATCCTCGACGAGGTGGAGGCCGTGCGCCTCCCAGGTGAAGCGTCCTTCGTGGATGCACACGCCGAAGTCGGCCGTCCGGGCCACGAGCCGCGGCATGATCTCCGAAAACACCGCCTGTTCGATCCGGGTCGAGCGGGGGTGGAAGAGATCGAACAGCAGCGCCGCGGTCGTCTGCGTTCCGGGGCAGAGCGTCAGCTGCGTGGCAGCGGCCGGCCGCGTTTCGGCCCGGGCCGCGAGCAGGAGCGGCCCCACGCCAAAGCCGAGCGCCGAGCCGCTCGGCAGCACCACGATCTCGCGGGCCATGCCCAGGGCCGCGGCGAAGCTCACCTTGCAGGCGTCGAACTCGCCGCGGAGCATCCGGGTGTTGAGCTGTTCGATGTCGAGCAACTCGACCTCGAAGTCGAGTCCTCGCCAATCCACTTCCCGGCTCAGAAGGCCGTGAAACGCGAACGTGTCGTTGGGGCAGGTCGAGATGCCCAGGCGGATCGCGCGGCTCACGGAGACGGCTCCCACCCCGCCGACGCGAGGATCGTGCCGGCCAGCGCGGCGGCCGCCTCGAGGGCGGCGGTGACGCGCCACCGGCGCTTGTCGCGGTCGCCGGCGGTGTTGGAGATGCCGCGAACGATCCTGAGCGGCACGCCGGCCAGTCGGCAGGCGAGCGCCACGCCGTAGCCCTCCATGTCTTCGGCCAGGGCCGTGGGAAAGAGCCGCAGCCGATCCGCGACGTCGGCCTCGCTGGCCGATGCGGCGCAGGCCGTCACGATCAGGCCGGCCGCCGGGGAGGCCGCGGCACCGGCTGGCCCGCAGTCGATCACGTCGCCGATCCCGGCATCGACGCCGGCTGGGTCGCCGGGCCACTGCGGCCAGCCGAGGGCCGAGGCCGGCTCGAACGAAACCCCCGCGCCCGCTCCGATCCCGAA
>CAXNGP010000197.1:0-4802 GCA_964201845.1 Pirellulales bacterium | reverse complement strand
ACCTCCTCGTGGGCGAGGATCGTCTTGCCGAACATGCTGCAGTATTCGAGAGCCCTTCGCATCAGCTCGGCGTCGGAGACCGGAGCCCCGTCGTCGCTGAAGGCCACGGCCCCCGCCTCGACGAGCTGGCCGATCTCGGCGAGCTCCTTCCCCTCGCGAGTGCGGCTGACGCAGGCGACGACGAAGACGTTGCAGGTGTCGGCGCGGGCCGCCTTCTGATGGATGAACTCGACCGCCGCCTGACTGTCGATCGGCGGCTCGGTGTTGGGAATGCAGGCCACGCTCGTGAACCCGCCGGCCAGCGCTGCCCGCGTCCCGGTCTCGATGGTCTCGTCGTCCTCGCGGCCCGGCTCGCGGAGGTGGACGTGCATGTCTACCAGGCCGGGCGTGACCACGAGGCCCGTCGCGTCGATCGTCTCATCGACCCGGCCCACGGGTTGCGTGCCCGCGTGGCCCACGGCCACGACGTGGCCGTCGCGAACGAGCACGTCGTCGATCCGATCGATTCCCTGCGAGGGATCGACCACCCGGCCACCGCGAACGAGGAGCGTCGGCATCAGAGCAGGCCTCCGCCGTGGGACGATCCACCGGCTGCGTCCCGTGGGCCGCAGGTCAGCCAGAGCACGCCCATGCGCACCGCGAGGCCGTTGGTCACCTGATCGAGGATCAGCGACTGCGGGCAATCGGCCACCTCGGCCGTGACCTCGACCCCGCGGTTGATCGGCCCGGGCGCCAGGATCAACAGGTCTTTCTTGGCCCGCTTCAACCGTTCTCGGGTCATCGCGTAGAGGTGGGCATACTCGCGGACGGATGGGAAGGGCCGCGTGTTCTGCCGCTCGAACTGGATCCGGAGCAGGTTGAGCACGTCGCACCGCGGAATGATCGCGTCGAGGTCGTGCGAGACCTCCACCCCGAGTTCCCGCCAGCGCTCCGAGACGAGCGTGGGAGGGCCGCACACGATCACCTTCGCCCCGAGCTTGATCAGCCCCCAGAGATTCGAACGGGCCGTGCGGCTGTGGGCGATGTCGCCGACCAGCCCCACGGTGATGCCGCTCACGTCGCCGAGTCGCTCCCGGATCGAGAAGATGTCGAGCAGCCCCTGCGTGGGGTGCTCGTGGGGGCCGTCGCCGGCGTTGATCACACCCACGGAGAGGTGCTGGGCGAGAAGGTGGGGCGTGCCGGGGGTGCCGTGTCGCACCACCACGGCGCTCACGCCCATCGCCTCGAGGTTGCGGGCCGTGTCGATGAACGACTCCCCCTTGGAGAGACTGCTGCCGGACGCGGAGAAGTCGATCACATCGGCGCCGAGGCGGCGGGCCGCCAGGGAAAAGCTGGTCCTCGTGCGGGTCGAGTTCTCGAAGAACAGCGTCACGACGGTCGTGCCGGCGAGCACCGAGAGTTTCCGCCGACAGCCGTCGGTGGCCTCCTTGAAGAGGGCGGCGGTGTCGAGCAGGAGCCGGATCTCCGCCGGCGTAAGCCGTTCGAGATCGAGCAGGTGGCGATGAGTCCAGAGGGAGGGCACCGCTTCCTGGTCGAAGGTGGCCGTGGCCATGGGGGCGTTCCGCGGGGACTCGGCAGACTGGTGGGGCGGCAATCCGATCGGCGTGGATTCTAGCAAGCCGCTGAAAAACCGGCTCTGTTGGGGCCCGCGGTTGGCCTTGTCGCCGACCGCCCTGCATCTCTACGTTCCCGGTCGATTTCAAGCCCTCGGCCGGGATCGTCCGGCTTGCAAGCCACCCCGCATGCCACTCACCGACCGCCACCGCTGTTGGCCCGCCCTGCTCACGCTCTGCATCGCCTGCGGTCAGGGCTGCACCTCCGTGCTCAGCACCGCCTCCCTGCGGGATCTCGTCTGGGACGGTGGGGAGCCACACGCCGCCGAGACGGCCGCGGTCGCCTCCGACTCCACCGAGTCCGAAACCGCCGCAGGTGACGACGCGTCGGCCGGAGACGAGGGCGGAGCGGCCGACTCGGCAGCGATCGACGCGGAGCGGCGTGAAGCCGCCATCGACGAGGCGGTCGAGCGGATGGCCAAACTCGGCCCGATCGACGAGGCCGCCCGGGCCACGCTGGTGCAAACACTCGAGCGGACCGCCCCCGAGGATTGGCCGGTCGTAATCGACGCCTTCGCCGAATCGCTCCCGCCCGCCGCCCACGTCGCGGCCAAGGCCGACCTCGACACCGTCGATGGTTCGGCGGCCGAAGCTGCCCCGGAACCCGAGCCGCTGGCGGCAGCGGGCGCCGACAGCCCGCCCACCGACAGTCCGGTCCCGTCCGCTGCCAAGGCCGCCATGTCTGCCGCCGAAGAGGCACCGATCGTCACGGTCGCCGTGCCGGTCGAGCCGGAGCCGGCTTCGGCCCCCGAGCCGCTTCCTGTGCCAAGCCCGCCGGCCCCGGCCGACGCCGCCCTCGCGGTCGAGAACGCGTGCTTCGCGACGCGGGTCCAGGCCTGGGGGGTCGTCGAGCGGTTCGCAGCCGATCGCTTCCGGCCCGGGCAGGAGGTGATCGTCTACTTCGAACTCGCCGGACTGTCGGCGACCGAGTCTGCGGCGGGCCACACGACCTGCATCGACTCCACGCTGCGATTGGTCGCGGCCGACGGCACCGTCCTCCACACCTGGAGCTTCGAGCCGATCGCGGAGACCTGCCAGGCGCGGCGGCACGACTACTTCGCCCGCTATGTCGTGCGATTGCCCGAATCGGCCGCCACCGGCGCCTGCCGGATGGAACTGGGCGTGATCGACACGCTCTCCGGCAAGGTCGCGTCGGCGACGTTGCCGCTCGAGCTGCTGCAGCCGCTCGCCGCCCGCTAGCCCCAGGGCATGGCCTGCAGGGAGGCCGGTCGGGTAGAGTGAAGGCTCCCGTCGGAGCTCTTCCCCGCCTTGCCGATCCTTCTGGCCGAGCAGCTCGAAAAGACCTTTGGGGGCGGCTCCGCGGCCGGCGTCACGGCCGTGCGTGGCGTCGACCTGGCGGTCGATGAGGGGGAGTTCGTGGCGATCACCGGGGCTTCGGGCTCCGGCAAGAGCACGCTCCTCCACATGCTCGGCGGGATCACGCGGCCCTCGGGCGGCCGCGTCCTGCTCGAAGGGGTCGATCTGGCAACCCTCGACGACGACGCCCTGGCGGAGATCCGCCGCCGCCGGATCGGGTTCGTCTTTCAGCGGTACAACCTGCTGCCTGAACTCTCGCTCGCCGAGAACGTGGCCCTGCCGCTCGTGCTCGACGGCGTCTCCGAGGCGCGCTGCCGCGACGCCGCCCGTCAGGCGCTCGAGGCCGTGGGCATGGCCCACCGTGCCGAGCACCGCCCCGACGCGCTCTCCGGCGGCGAGCAGCAACGAGGGGCGGTGGCCCGGGCCCTCGTCACCGATCCGGCCATCCTGCTGGCCGACGAGCCGACCGGTGCGCTCGACTCGATCAACTCGGCCAACGTGCTCGAACTCCTCCAGCGACTCGTTCGCGACCGGCACCAGACGGTGATCCTCGTCACGCACGACCCCGGCATCGCCGCGGCTGCCGGCCGCATCGTGCGGATGAAAGACGGCCGCGTGGCCGCGATCACGCCCGGCGCGGCCGCGGTCGGAGCGGCCGGGTCATGAGATTCCTGCGGCTGCTCATCCGGCAGTGGCGAAATCGCCCGGGGCGCGCCCTGACCACCGCCGCGAGCGTCGCCGTGGCGGTCGGGGCGGTCGTGGCCACCTGGGTGGCGGCCGGCGCGTCGCGGCAGGGCTATTCGCAACTCGCCGAGGTGATCGGCGGCGTGCCCACGGTCGACGTGACGGCCCGCGGCGGCGGCCGCTTCTCGGCCACCGACGTGCCGCCGCTGGCCGACGTCGCGGGTGTGAAGGCCGTGGTGCCGCTCTTCTTTCGGCCGACGCTCCTGCGGGTGGGCGAGAAGCGGGTGCGGGAGGTGGCCGTCGGCGTCGATGCGGCGGCCCTGGTCGACCTCGGCCTGTTGGAACTGGAGGCTGGCGAGCCCTGCCGCGAGGCCGACGAACTCCTGCTGGACGCGGGTCTGGCCCGCAGCCTGGGGCTGGATGTGGACGACGAGGTCCTGTTTTTTGCCAGACGGCGGATCCAGCGGATGAAGGTCACGGGCCTCGTGAAGCCCGCGTCGCTCGGCTGGTTCGCCGAGGGGGCCGGCGTGATCGTCGACATCGGGGTGCTCGGCGGGATGTCGCTGGCCACCGGGATGGTGGACCGCGTCCGCCTGGCCCTGACGGCCGATGCCCGCCGCCCTGCCGTGCGGGAGGCGATCACCGAACGGCTGCCGGCCGAACTCGTGGCGGAGATTCCCGCGGGCCAGGCCAGCATGGCCGAGGACGTTCTCCACGCAGCCAACCTCGGGCTCGACTTCGTCACCGGCCTGACGGTGGCGATGGCCTTTTTCATCGTCGGCAACGCGATGCTGATGAACGTCAGCGAGCGCCGCCGCGGCTTCTCGCTGATGCGGCTGCTCGGCGCGACGGCCCGGCAGCTCCGCGTGCTCGTCGTGAGCGAGGCGGCGATCCTCGGCGCGGTGGGCGGCATCCTCGGCGCCGCTGCGGGCCGGGCGGCGGCAGGGCCCATCTCAGCCGGCATCGCCCGCGCGCTGCAGGCTCCCGAGGCCGCGCTCACCGTCGAGCCGTGGATCATTCCGGTGGCGGTGCTCCTGGGCTGCGGCATCGCGGTGGCCGCGGCGCTCTGGCCGGCCCGTGAGGCGACGCGTGTCGATCTGCTGGAAGGATTGGCCGCGGCCCCCGCCCCGCCGGCCCAGGGCGTGTCGTGGCGGTTCGTCACGGCGGTGGCCGTGTTCACGGCGGTGG
>CAXNGP010000196.1:0-4839 GCA_964201845.1 Pirellulales bacterium | reverse complement strand
GTTTCGAGTTGCAACTCGACGACGTGGGCGTGGGCATCGACAAGTCGACGGTCACCCGTGATGCGTTCGTGCTCACCCGCAATGGCGGCCCGATGGTGGAAGGCGTCGACTACCTGTTCCGCTACCTGCAATCGAGCAACCGGGTGGTGTTCGAGGCGGCGTCGGTGTTTCCGCGCGGCCACTACGTGGTCACGGTCGTGAGCCGGCCGAGCACGGCGACCCAGCCGGGCCTGTTCACCGACCTCGCCAACAACACGGTGCGGGCGAACCGGGCCGACGGCAGCACGTCGTTCGTGGTGCGCCTGATCGACGTGCCGTCGGCGCCGCTCAACCTGACCGGTGTCCCTGGCCAGGGACAGGTGGCTCTCCAGTGGCAGCCGCCGGCCGACGACGGCGGGGTGGCGATCAGCCGCTATCGCGTCGAGTGGAGCAACAACGGCTGGGGAACCTCGAACTCGTTCGACGTGGCAGGCACGTCGGCCACGGTGACCGGTCTCACCAACGGGACGCTCTACCTGTTCCGTGTCTCCGCCATCAACGAGGCGGGGGTCGGCCCTGCGGCCGAAGTCGGGCCCCTCACGCCGCGACTTCCGGCTCCCGCCCCACTCTCGCTCGCAGCCATCCCCGGAAGCGGCCAGGTCGGGCTCACCTGGACGGCACCGACGGTGGTCGGCGAGACGATCACCGGCTACCGGGTCGAGTACAGCGACAACGGTGGCGGCTCGTGGACCACGTCCGCTCAGGTGGCGGGTACGTCGGCCACGGTGACCGGGCTCACCAACGGCGTGGTGTACACGTTCCGCGTCACCACCGTGACGAATCTGGGGACGGGCCAGTCGGCCCAGGTGGTGAGCATGCCCGTCGGTCTGCCGTTCGCCCCGACCGGGCTGACACTGTCGGCGGGCGACACCACCGCCACGGTAACGTGGAACGCGCTTACGGGGGCGGCCACCGGCGGTTCGCCGGTCACCGGCCATCGCGTCGAGTGGAGCGCCAACGGCGTGACCTGGTTCGGAATGGACGTGGGGACGGTTCCGGCGGCGACGATCGCCGGTTTGACCAACAACGTGCCCTACCAGGTGCGGGTCGCGGCCCGCAACGCCCAGGGCATCGGACCGTTCGCGGTGGCCGCGACGACGGTCACGCCCCGAACGTTGTCCGCCGCGCCGACGCGGCTGTCCGGTCGGGCGGGCAATGGCAGCGTGTCACTGGTGTGGACGGCGCCGACCCAGACGGGCGGCCTGCCGATCGTCGACTACCGCGTGCAGTACTCGGCCAACTACGCCGGCAACCCGGCCACGGCCACCTGGGTGGATGTCGCCGACATCATCTCGGCCGCGGTGCGGACCACCGTGGCGGTCCCGAATGGGCAACCGTATGTGTTCCGGGTCGCGGCCGTGACCGCGGGCGGCGTGGGGCGGTTCTCGACCCCGTCGCCCGTCCTCACGCCCTTCTCCCCCGCTGCCTTGCCGGCTGCTCCGACCGGACTCGCGGCGACGAGCCCGGTCTCGCGGCAGGCCCACCTGACGTGGGCCCCGACGCCGACGAACGAAGGCGGCCCAGTCGTCGCGTATGTGCTGCAGTATCGTCTTGCGACGAGCAGCACGTGGCAGTCGATTCGGACGACGACACCGGCCCGAGTCCTCACGGGTCTGGTCAGTGGTCGTGACTACGTGTTCCGAGTGCGGGCCCAGAATCTCGCCGGGCTCGGAGCCTTCAGTCAGGAGGTCATGCTGAGGGTTTCGTGACCGTGCGGTCGGCTCGACGAACACACGATCACCAGCGGCCTTCGAGGCCCAGACTCACCCCCTGAGCCAGGACCCCGCCGTTCGTGTTGAGCGTTCCGACCGCCGGCTGGCCGGGTGTGAGGGCCTGGCTGCTCAACTGCTGCGTGGGCTGGGCGATGCCTGAGAGCCAGAGGCCAAAGTAGCCGAACCGGAAGTCGAGGCAGCTCGTGATGGGCACGACGCCCGTGAAGCCCAGTTCGCCCGCGAAGGCTCCGCTGGCTGGGGATTCTCCCACGGCCACCGAAGCAGTGCCGGGATTGGTCGGGTCATTGGTCGTGTATTCCGACGATTGGACCGCGTTGTTGTAGTAGGCACCGGCCTTGATCAGGCCGTCGAAGCGAATCCAGCGCGTGGTCAGAAGGTTGGCATCGAGTCCGATCTGTCCGCCATACAGGTCGTTGAAGCAGTTCGTCTGGTAGAAGTCGGTGATGCCTCCACCCGCAGTCGTGCCCTGGAGCGTGTACTGCTCCTGCCACTCAATCCAGCGGAAACCGGCCAGGAATCGCACAGACTTGGCGAAACAGTGATAACGGTTGAACTCGAAGCTCTGCAGCCGGCTGCCCAGGTTGGCGTTGCCCGATTCGAAATTCTGGACGTTGTCGTTGCCGTAGATGCCGGGGGGAGCCAAGGCGTATCCGGCCGGGTTTGTGGCGAGGGGCCGTTGACTGCGGAAGTTCGCAGCCCGCAGGTAGGTCGCTTCAATGGCATGGCCCGTGCAGTTGTCGACCCGGAACAGGGAAAACCTCGGGCCGGCGGCTGCCGTGCTGTCCATGCCGTTGGCGTTGAGGACCCCGAGAACGGGCGTGACGCCGGTGTCGAGGATCGGCCGATCCGGCGGGGCGTTGCGCCAGAGGATCAACGCGTCGACCCGGCCAATCCAGCAGCCGTCGCCGTGGCCGTGCGGGCACACTTCGATCAGGGCCGTGCGGTGACGGCCACAGGGATTGGCGCAGCCGCACGGCAGGCTGTCGCAGTTCGTGCAGTCGGTCGCCCACGCCTCGCCGGGCGACGGGCCTGCGAAGTCACCGGCATCCCCGACGCTCGCCGCGCCATCGAAGGTGGTCCCGACGCCGGGGTCGGTCGTCACCGAATCCCACCCTTCAGCCTGCTGAGCGGAGAGTGGGGATGGCGATCCGAATACCGCTCCAATGGCCAGGCCCCACGTGAGGGCCATGAGCCGAACACACGGGCCAGTCGCCCTGCAGGATGCCGTCGCGGATACCGCCGCTGCGAACCATTTCATCGTCAATTCCTCCGAATCGAGGGGTCTGACGGGTTGAATCGGTCGTGACGGTCATTCTGCGGGAGACGGCTTTCGCGGGTTCCGGTCCCGCAAACTGGGCGATCCAGGCAGCGCGATCACGCTCCGGGGGGCGTCCAGCCAGAACCCGCCGCTTACCTGGAGCACCGGCCTGGAGCCCGCCCGCATGCATGAGGATGGGCGGCACGAACGCCAGGCTGACCCGGGTCGCGCCGCCCCGAGATGGGGTCCGCGAGCGGCGAACCGAGCCGGGAGTTGGCCGGTCTGCAGGCACGCGGCGGGTCGCGATGACACGATCGCGGCCCGCCCGCCTCTTCCGTGCCCGCAGGTGGGTGCGTTACCAGCGACCCTCGAGGCCGAGGCTGACGCCCTGCACGAGCACGCCACCGTTGGTGTTGATCGTGCCCTCCACGGGCAGGCCAGGCGTCAGTTGCTGGCCGGAAAGCTGCTGCGTGGCCTGGGCGATTCCCGACAGCCAAAGACCGAAGTAACCGAATCGAAAGTCGAGGCAGCTGGTGATGGGCACCACTCCCGTGAATCCCAGTTCACCGGCGAAGGCTCCGCTCGCCGGCGACTCGCCGACGGCAACCGTGGCGGTGCCGGGATTGATGGGGTCGCTGGTCGTGTATTCCGAGGATTGCACCGCGTTATTGTAATAGGCCCCCGCCTTGACCACGCCATCGAAGCGAATCCAGGGCGTTGCCAAGAGATTGGCGTCGATGCCGATTTGACCGCCGTAGAGATCGTTGAAGCACCCGGTCTGGTAGAAGTCCGTAATACCTCCTGGCGAGGTGTCCTGGAGCGTGAACTGCTCCTGCCAGTCGATCCAGCGGAAGCCTGCCAGGAACCGCAGGAACTTGCCGTGGGCGTGGTGCCGGTTGAGCTCGAAGCTCTGCAGCCGACTGCCGAGGTTGGCGTTACCGGAGTCGAACGTCAGCGGTGCGTTGCCATAAATGCCAGGCGCCGCCGTCACGTATTGCTCGCTCACCGCCCCCAGGGGCCGGATGCTGCGAAAATTGGCGGCCCGGAGATACGTGGCCTCGACCGCGTGGCCCGTGCAGTTGTTGACCCGGAAGATCGAGAATCGCGGGCCGGCCGCGGCCGTGCTGTCCATGCCGTTGGCGTTGAGCAGCGGCCCGGTCACGAGGGCGTTGTCCACGAGCGGCCGATCCGGCGGTGCGTTCCGCCACAGGATCAGCGCGTCTGCCCGGCCGATCCAACAGGCCTTCTTGTCGTGACAGCCGGTGTCGATCATCGCCGACGGGCAGCATTGATCGCAGCCGGCGCCCGTGCAGTTCGGGCAGCAGCCATCGCCGGAGGAGGCGTACGCCTCGTACGGCGTGTCCCCGCCGTCGACGATTCGCTCACCACCACCGTCATCCGACGTGACCACGCCGTCCGTGGCAAAGGACTGGCCGTCTTGGGGAATGCCGGACTCGACGAGGACCGAGGCCGCCGGTTCGTCTTCCCACTGCCGCCGGGCCGCCTGGGCCGACGAGGGGTCGAACGTGCCGAATAGGGTCGCGATCGCGACGGTAGCGGTCGCTCCGGTGACGCTGGCCGACCGGATGCGGAAAGGACGCACAGCCATCGTTGGTGCCTCCGAGGATAATGCCGTGACGACCGGTGGAATCGGTCGTGCGGGTCATCCGGCGGCAGAGTTCCGTCCGCGGTTCGCGTCCGGCAAGCTGGGCGAACCCTACGGCCCCAGGAAAGCCTCCAGGGCTTCGGCGGTGTGGCTGCGGAGGAGGTCCGCACCGACCGGGGGGGCCCGGCGGCGCGGCTGGCCCG
>CAXNGP010000195.1:0-4856 GCA_964201845.1 Pirellulales bacterium | reverse complement strand
GGGACCGCCAGCAGCCGCATCCGCGTGTCGAACACGAGCGCTTCGCGGGTCTCTTCGGCCGGCGTCGCCTCGAGGCCGGGCGCGAGCCGGACCACCGAGCGATACCGGAGCGATGCCGGGCGGGCGTCGTCGCCGTGGCGGCCGTTGACCGCGGGCGTCGGCCGCGAACCGGCCTGGGGGTCGGCCACGGCCGGCGTGGTGACGGCGTCGGCCAGCACGATCACCTTCTCACGCCGCAGTAGCACCACCTGCCGTTCGAACTGCCTGCCACCCGGGAGGGCCGCGGTGATTTCAAGGAACGTCGCCTGCCGGTCCGACTCCCAGCACGAGGCCGTCCACGGCCCTTCGGCCTCCAGGCTCGCGCCGCCGTCCGACACGCTCCACTGCCAAGGGCCGTCGACGAGCATCCGGTCGCCCACCGCGATCTCCAGGTGGGGCATGGCCTGGCGATAATCCACGAGCACCCGCAGATCGCCGCGCTCCCAGCCGGCCCGCATGATCGCCACGGCGGCGGCCGTGTCGTGCAGGTCGCGGCGGATGAACCGCCGCGGCTTGCCGCTGGCCGAGCGGCTGCTGCGGACCGCCTCGGCGGCCCGCTTGCGGCGGCCCCCGAGCGCGGCCACCGCCTCGAGCAACGGCTCGGTGAACCGCACGGGCATCAGGCCCCCGGCCGCGAGTCTCCGGCCGTCGTCGCCGAGCAACCGGATCGCGTTGGTGGCCGCTTCGCGCCAGCGGCGCTCGGTCGCCTCGCCCCAGGCCGGCTCGCCGGTGGTGGCCGCGACCTCACGGATCGTCGTCCAACGCGACACCCGGTCGACCATCGCGCCGCTGCCGGCCACGTTGACCACACCCCGCGCGGAGGTGAGCCGCTCGATCTCACCGGCCACGGCCGTGGTCGCAGCGGGTTCCAGCCGTCGGCAGGCCTCGATGTCGCGGAACAGCCGGGCCAGCGTCACGACAAACCGGGCGGGGAGCGTATCGCCACCGGCCAGAATGGGCTCTGCGGCCCGGGCCTCGCCGACGAGCCGCTCGAGCAATCCACCGGCCGAGCCGCCGGCTCGCCGCGCGCGGGCCATCCAGGCCAGGGCCCAGGTGGCGGCCTCACAGGCCAGCCAGCGATCGGCAGGCGGCGCGGATCGCGACTCGTCGAGGCAGTCGGCGATCGCGGCTTCGATGAACTCGGCCCGCTGCGGATTGTCCGCACCCTTGCCGACCCTGTCGGCCAGCCGGCGGAGCCGGTCGCGGATCTCGAACGTGCCCGACAGGTCGGAGGCCAGACGAATGCGGCGGGCGGCGGCCGGGCGCCGCACGCGGGGCGCCGGCGCGGCCGGGGATGCGGCCGGCTGGTCGCGGCGTTGCCCGGCGGCGTCTGCCTCGTCGGTCGAGGTGGCCGGAGCGTCCGTCCGGGGCGGGGTCTTGGTGTCGGAGCGGGATCGTGAGCGGGACTGGGAGGGCATCGTGGGGAGCGAGCGGGGTGCGGGAGGGCTGTCGTCCGGCCTTCAGGCCGCCGAGTATGCTACCGCAGACGAAAGTCGACAGCCACGACGCCGGATCGGGAGCCTGTGATGACACCTTCAGCCGCTTTTCTGTGGTCCTGTAGACATTGCCTCGTCATCGCGATCCCGTTGCTCGCGACCAACGTCGCGGGAGCCCGCGCCGCCGACCCGGGGGCCGCCGTCGAGGCCGCGGCCCCCGATGCCCATCCCGAGTTGAAGCGGCTCTCCAAGACCGACGAGATCTGGCTCGACCTGCCCGGCAAGCGGGTGGTGGTCGGGGGCAAGATCGCGCTTGCGGAGGGGGAGATCGAGGTCTTCGCCTGCCCGAAGTCGTCGAAGGAGCACGAGGCGATCGTGGCCACGAACTGCCCGGCCCGGCTGGTGCACGCCGGTCTGCTCGCCATCGGTCTCGAACCAGGCAACCCGGTGTCGTTCGATCCGGAGTACGTGCCGGCCAAGGGGCCCAAGGTCGGCGTGCTCGTCCGCTGGAAGGATGCCGATGGCGCGTGGCAGGACAAGCGAGCCCAGGACCTGATCCGCAACACGAAGACCGGCGAGCCACTCGCCGCCGACTGGGTCTTCGCGGGCAGTGGATTCTGGCGCGATCCCGCCGACGGCACCGAGCACTACCAGGCGGACGGCGGCGACATGATCTGCGTCTCCAACTTTCCCGGCGCCATGCTCGACCTGCCGATCGAGAGCAGCGACGCCAACGAGTCGCTCCTGTTTCAGGCCTTCGAGGGCCGGGTGCCGCCGCGCGGCACCGCGGTCGAGCTGATTCTGACGGCCGTGCCCTGACACGCTGGATCCCGTCGCCGGCCGGTCCTCAGGAGCCGGCCGACACTCGGCAGTGCGCCAGGATCTCGGCCGGGCTCGCGACGTAGCCCGTGTAGAAGGGGCCGAACTCGGCGTAGCGGGCGCTCGCCTCGTCGAACCGCATCGTGTAGACGATCTCCTTCAGCCAGTCGGGCCGCCGGGCCCAGAGGGTCACGCCCCACTCCCAGTCGTCGAGGCCCACCGACACGGTGATCAACTGGGTGACGCGGCCACCGAACGTCATGCCCGATTTGGCATGTTCGGCCATCAGGCGGCTGCGCTCGGCGAAGGGCAGCGTGAACCAGTTCTCGCCCACCTTCCGCTTCTTGTTCATGGGGTAGAAGCAGGCGTTGGGCCAGGGGGGCAGCTCGGGCTCGAGCCGGGCCTGCCGCATCGCGGGCTCGCGGGCGGCGTAGCCCTGCACCTTCGCCTTGTAGGCGGGGCTGTCCGGGGTCTCGCCTTCAGCCACGAGTCGCTCGGCATACTGCTCCACCGAGGGAACGTACTCGCTCACCTCGGTGAGGCCGACGAAGGAGGCGGTCGGGACGAGCGCGACCCCGAGCGGGCCGGCCAGGAGCCGCTGGTGCACCGCATCGACGGCCAGCGGCGCGGGATCCATCGCCATGACGGCGAAGTCGGCCTTGTGGCCGGGCACGATCCAGGTCTGCAGCCTGGTCGGCGCCCCGGGGCTGGCCGGGTCGAGCGCGGCGGCGAAGGCCGCGGCGATCGCGTGCCGCTCGGCCTGGCTCAGGGAAGCCAGCCGCTGGCGGTCGAACGCGTAGAACAGGTGGCTCACGTGCCAGCCGGTCGCCGGCTGGGTGGACGTCTCGATGGCGGAGCCGGCCGCCGGGGCATGGGGGGAGGCAGGACGGGACATGGGACCTCGCTCGCGGACGGGAAATCGGTGTCGGGACCGGAGTGTACGCCGAGACCGACGCGGCGGTCGCGGCCGGTGTCCACCGCGGCGGTTTTCGCGGTAGGATGACGGTCGGCGGCGGGCCGTGGCGTCCCGCCGGCGTGTTCTCCCGGCCACGAGGGGCAACCACGATGGGACAGGCGATCGTCGATCCGGCCGAACTCCGGCGGTTCGCGGGCAATCTCCGGAAGTTCAGCGAGGAGGTGCTGGCCCACATGCAGATGGTGCAGCGGCAGCTCGGCCAACTCGGGTCCTCGTGGCGCGACCAGGAACAGCAGAAGTTCGCCGCGGAGTTCGAGGCCCAGTTGACGACCTTCAAGCGATTCGCGGAATCGACCGGGGAATACGTTCCATACCTGATCCGCAAGGCGGAGCGGGTCGAGGAGTATCTGCAGCAGCGGTGATCCCCCGGGGGGCGGTCATCGCCAGGAGCAAGCGGCATGAACCAACAAGCCGACGTCAAGTCGATCGACACCCTCGCCTTCGTGAAGACGGCCTTCGCCTCCTTTGCGCACGAGACGGGGCAGGCCCTGGCCGAGATCGAGATGCAGGGGCAGCGGGCCGTGGAATACATCTGTGTCGACCGGGCCGCCTACTGGAAGGCGGAGATCCGCCGGATGAGCGACCTCGTCAACAAGGCGATCAAGGACCTCGAGCACTGCCGGACCTTCAAGAAGGTGGGCGACAACACGCCGTCCTGCGTCGAGGAGAAGAAGGCGCTCGAGAAGGCGCGGCAGCGGCTGCAGCGGGCCGAGCAGAAGGCCGAGGCGGTCCGCCGCTGGACGCCGGTCGTCCAGCAGCAGTTCCGCGAGACCTGCGTGCGGCTGGTCCGGTTTCGCGACGTGATCGACGTCGACTGCCCGCGGGCGATGGCCCAACTCGACAAGATGCTGCGGGCGCTCGACGCCTACCGGCAGGTTGCCTCCCCGACGGGTGAAACCGCCGGCGACGGCGCGGGGGGCGGGGCGAACGTGACCCGCCAGTTGGACGAGCCGACGGTGTCGTCGGCCGCGGCCGCTCCGGCCGCCCCCGACACCGCTGCCGAAGGGGGAGACGCATGAGGGTCGGCGATCTCTCCAGCGGCGCGAGCAAACTGGCCAACGCGCTCAAGCAGATGAATCTCAAGTGGGAATCCGCCACCGAGACCTGGCACGACGCCCGGGCCAAGGCGTTTCACAAGGAGAACGTCGAGCCGCTCCTGCCGAGCGTCAAGGACACGCTCGACGCGCTCGGTCGCCTGGCCGAGGTGCTCGACCGGGCCGCGCGGGATGTCAGCGACTCCGACGGCTTTTGATCGTTTCCCGAGCCGGCCCCGAGGAACTCCGTGAGCACGAACGCCCCCGACTCTCCCGCCTCCCCGATCGCTGTCACGGCCGACGGGCCGCAGCCGCAACCTGCTTCGGCCTACGACGCGCCGGTGTTGCGCGAGCAGATGGCCATCCTGAGGCGGGAATCTGCCACGCGCGCCAAGGCGGAGCGTGAGATCACCGCCGAGCACGAGACCGCCAGCGAGGCCGCGACCAGTTCCGCCACCGCCGCGCTGGCCTCGACCCGGAAGAAGTACGCCGCGGAGATCGAGACCGCCCGGCGGGAGCATGCGGCCGTCCTGCAGAAGGCCGACGCGTTCG
>CAXNGP010000194.1:0-4870 GCA_964201845.1 Pirellulales bacterium | reverse complement strand
GGAGCGCAACGCCGACACCCCTTGAATTCACGTCGCGACCCCGGAACACCGGGCCGTGCGGCCTGTCTGCAACCGAGGTGGATCGATGCTCCGCTGCCTGCCCCGCGTCGCCTTGGCCACCGTCCTCGCCGCGGCCGTGTCCGGCCTCGCCGCCGACCCGGGCGAGCCCCTCAGCTTCAACGGCGACATCCGGCCGATCCTGGTGGAGAACTGCTTCTCCTGCCACGGGGCCGACAGTGCCGGCCGCAAGGCCGACCTGCGGCTCGACCAGCGGGATCAGGCCGTCGAGAGCGGCTCGATCGTGCCGGGCGACCCCGACTCGAGTGTGATGCTCGACCGGATCTTCTCCGACGACCCCGAGGAGGTGATGCCGCCGCCCGAGACCAAGAAGTCGCTGACGGCCGAACAGAAGGCGGTGCTCACCCGCTGGATCAAGGAGGGCGCCGAATACGAGGCCCACTGGTCGTTCATTCCGCCGACGAAGCCCGAGCCGCCGGCGGTCAAGAACGCCGCGGCGGTGAACAACCCGATCGACCGGTTCATCCTCGCCCGCCTCGAGGCCAAGGGGCTCGCGCCCGCCCCCGAGGCCGACCGGCGCACGCTCGCCCGCCGGGCCACCTTCGACGTGACGGGCCTGCCCCCCGATCCGGCCGCCGTCGAGGCCTTCGTGGCCGACGGCCGGCCCGACGCCTACGAGCGGTATCTCGACACGCTGTTCGCCAGCCCGGAATGGGGCGAGCACCGCGGCCGCCACTGGCTCGACTATGCCCGCTACGCCGACACCCATGGCATTCACTTCGACAACGAGCGCGAGATGTGGACCTTTCGGCAGTGGGTCGTCGAGGCCTTCAACAAGAACCTGCCCTTTGACCGGTTCACCGAACTCCAACTCGCCGGCGACCTGGTCGACCTCGGCCCCGACGCCCCCACGGAAGCCGTCCTCGAGGCCCGGATCGGCAGCGGCTTCAACCGCTGCAACATGACGACCAACGAGGGCGGCATCATCGACGAGGAATATGTCGTGCTCTACGCCCGCGATCGGACCGAGACGACCGCCACGGTCTGGATGGGGCTCACGGCCGGCTGCGCCGTCTGCCACGACCACAAGTTCGATCCCATCTCGATGAAGGATTTTTATTCCCTCTCGGCCTTCTTCAATAACACGACGCAGTCGCCGCGTGACGGCAACGTCAAGAACACGCCGCCGATCCTGCCGGTGCCGCTGCCGGAAGACCGGGCCCGACTGGCCGAACTCGAGCGGGCCCTGCCCGGGGCGAAGCAGGCGGTCGCCGCGCGGCGGCAGGCGGCCAAGGCCGACTTCGAGACGTTTCTCGCGGCGGCCACGCCCGACACGATCGCCGCCACGCTGCCCCGCGACATGCCGCTGCTGTCGTTGCCGCTGGCCGAGGGGGAGGGAGCGAAGACCCACGTCAGCCTGCTCGGCAAACAGGCCGACCTGCCGCTGCCGTCCAAGACCTCCTGGCAGGCGGGCCCCAGCGGTCGCCCCGCGATCACCCTCGACGGCAAGGCGGCCGAGCTCGGCTCGGCCGGCGACTTCGAGCACGACCAGCCGTTCACGATCAGCTTCTGGATCCGGCCGCCGGCCAACGACTCGGCCTACGCGGTCGTGGCCCGGATGGACGACCGGGCGCAGCACCGCGGCTGGGACGCCTTCGTGCAGGGCCGCCGCGTGACCATGCACATGGTCCACGCCTGGCCCGACGACGCCTTCAAGGTGGTGGCCGAGGCGCAGCTGCCGGCCGACGCCTGGACCAGGGTCACGCTCGCCTACGACGGCAGCGGCAAGGCCGAGGGTGTGAAGGTCTATTACGACGGCCAGCCCCAGAAGCTGGGGTTCGAGGCCAACAAGTTCAAGCGGCACACGATCAAGACACCCGTGCCGCTCACGATCGGCAGCCGCACACCGGGGAGTTCCGCCCACGGCGTCGGCCTGGCCGATCTCGTGATCCATGGCCGGGCGCTCACGGAGGCCGAAGTGCGGGGCGCCTCACTCGCCGCCACGCTCGCCGAGATCGTGAAGCTGCCGCCAGCGGAGCGGGCCAAGGCCGCAGCCGGGCTCTACGACTGGTGGCTCGGCTCGCAGGACGAGGCCTTCGTCGCCGCCACCAAGGCCGCGACCGAGGTCGAGTCGGAGATCGCCGCGATCCGCGGCCGGGGCACGATCGCCCACGTGATGGCCGAGAAGCCCCAGCCGCCCATGGCCCACATCCTCGACCGTGGCGAATACGACAAGCGGAAGGAGCAGGTCACGGCCGACACGCCCGCGGCCTTGCCGGCGTTCCCCGCCAACCTGCCCCGCAACCGCCTGGGCCTGGCCAAGTGGCTGCTCGCGCCCGAGCATCCGCTCACTGCCCGCGTCACGGTCAACCGCTTCTGGCAGGAGGTCTTCGGCACGGGCCTCGTCAAGACCGCCGGCGACTTCGGGATCACGGGCGACCTTCCCAGTCACCCCGAACTGCTCGACTGGCTGGCGGTCGATTTCCGTGAGAGCGGCTGGGACGTGAAGCGGCTGTTCAAGCAGATGCTCATGAGCGCGGCCTACCGGCAGGCCGCCACCACGACGCCCGAGAAGCTGGCCGCCGACCGCGACAATCGGCTGCTCTCTCGCGGGCCCCGGTTTCGGATGGATGCCGAGATGATCCGCGACCAGGCGCTCGCCGCCAGCGGCCTGCTCGTGCGGAAGGTGGGCGGCCGGAGCGTGCGGCCCTATCAGCCCGAGGGGGTCTGGGAGGCCGTCGCGATGCCCGAGAGCAACACCAAGCGGTATGTGCCCGACACCGGCGAGAATCTCTACCGGCGCAGTCTGTACTGGTTCTGGAAGCGGTCGGCCCCGCCGGCCTCGCTCGACATCTTCAACGCCCCGGCTCGGGAGATCTGCACGGTCAAGCGGGAGCGGACCAACACCCCGCTCCAGGCGCTCGT
This sequence comes from Pirellulales bacterium, assembly GCA_964201845.1. GTDB lineage: Bacteria > Planctomycetota > Planctomycetia > Pirellulales > UBA1268 > QWPN01. Next base: position 1,927 of record CAXNGP010000194.1, on the reverse strand, counting down.
CACGCTCAACGATCCGCAGTTCGTGGAGGCCGCGCGGTCCCTGGCCGACCTCGCCCTCGAGCAGCCTGGTGACGACGCGGCCCGGTTCGACTTCGTGGCCCGCCGCCTGCTCGCCCGGCCGCTCGAGGCCGATGAGCGGGAGGTGGTGGGAGCCTCGCTCGCCAGGCTGGCCGAGCACTACGCGGCGCATCCCGACGACGCCGCCAAACTCGTGGCCGTCGGCGCGTCGAAGGCCCGCGCGGCCGACCTGCCGCGGCTCGCCGCCTGGACGATGCTCGTCAACCAGCTCTCGAACCTCGACGAGGTGCTCTGCAAATGAACCCGCTTCCCTCCCCGCTGGCCGAGCTCAGCCTCAATCTCACCCGCCGCCGGTTCTTCGAGCAGGGCAGCCACCTGCTTGGCGGCGCGGCGCTGGCCACGCTGATGGGCGGTGGCCCGAGCGGTCGTTCGGCGGTCCGCGCCGCGGCGATCGACCCGGCCGCCGGCATCGAGCGGGTGGCTGGTGCGGTCGGCCCCCACTTCGCCCCCAAGGCCAAGCATGTCATCTACCTGCACATGGTCGGCGGTCCGCCGCAGCAGGACATGTTCGACTACAAGCCGAAGATGGACGACTGGTACGACAAGGATCTCCCCGAGAGCATCCGCGCCGGCCAGCGGCTGACCACGATGACCTCGGGGCAGAAGCGGTTCCCGATCGCCCCCTCGATCTTCAAGTTTTCCCGCCAGGGCCAGTGCGGGATGTGGATGAACGAGCTTCTGCCCTGGACGGGCAAGGTGGCCGACGAGATGTGCTTCATCCGCTCGATGCACACCGAGGCGATCAACCACGAGCCGGCGATCACCTACATCCAGACCGGCAACCAGATCACGGGCCGCCCCTGCCTCGGCTCCTGGGCCAGCTACGGCCTGGGCTCGCTCAACGCCGACCTGCCCACGTTCGTGGTCCTCGTGGCCCGCTCCACCGTGGTCGAGCAGGCCCAGGCGATCGGGGCCCGGCTCTGGTCGAGCGGGTTCCTGCCGGGCGAGTACGCGGGCGTGAGCTTTCGCAGCGCCGGCGACCCGATCCTGTATCTCAACAATCCGCCCGGGGTGCCGGCGGGTGTCCGTCGGGCCACGCTCGACGGCCTCCAGGCGCTCAACGAGCGCACCCTCGCCCGGATCGGTGATCCCGAGACCCGCACCCGCATCGCCCAATACGAGATGGCCTTCCGGATGCAGTCGAGCGTGCCGGAGCTCACCGACATCTCGACCGAGCCTGAATCCACGCTCGGCCTCTACGGCGAGCAGGTGACGAAGCCGGGCTCGTTCGCCAACTCTGTGCTCATGGCCCGGCGGATGGTGGAGCGGGGCGTGCGGTTCGTGCAGATCTACCTGAACCACTGGGACCACCACGGCAACCTCGTGGGCCGGCTCAAGAACGGCTGCAACGACATCGACCATGCCACCTACGGCCTGATCAGCGATCTCAAGGCCCGCGGCCTCCTGGACGAGACCCTCGTGGTCTGGGGAGGCGAGTTCGGCCGCACGGTCTACTCGCAGGGGGGCCTGTCGAAGCAGAACTACGGCCGCGACCACCACCCGCGGTGCTTCACGATGTGGATGGCCGGCGGCGGCGCCCGGGGCGGCCAGATCTACGGCGAGACCGACGACTTCTCCTACAACATCGTCAAGGACCCGGTGCACATCCGCGACTTCCACGCGACCGCGCTGCAGCTGCTCGGGTTCGATCACGAGCGGTTCACCTACCGCTACCAGGGCCTCGACCAAAAGCTCACCGGCGTGGAACACGCCAAGGTGATCCCCGACCTGATGGCGTAGCCCGGGGGCTTCGATGACCACCGCATAAAAGCCCCGGGCGCAAGCCCGGGGACTGCGGGTCACCGACCACCCCGCCCACCAAACCATCCCGCGCCACACCCTCCCCCCG
>CAXNGP010000193.1:0-4936 GCA_964201845.1 Pirellulales bacterium | reverse complement strand
GTCTCGGCCCGGCTGTGCGACGAGGCCCTCGCACCACTCGTGACTGCGGCCGGCCAGCTGGCCGGCGACATCGGAACCGCCGGGATTCGCTATGCTCAGTCCCACGGTCGGCACTTCGCCGTCCACCATGCCCGCTGCCGCCGTGTGTCGCTCGTCGTCCGCAGGCCGTGGCTCGTCGGCCCGGCCCTGCGGCTGGCTCGGCTCGCCCCGGCCCTCGCGGCCCGCGTCGTCCCGCTGGTGATCGGCGGGGCACCCTCACCGGAGGCCCACGGATGAGCCTCACGCTCCTCGGCATCGGCACGTCGCTGCCCGACCACGCAATCGCCCAGCGGGACGCCGCCACCCTCGCGGCCAGCTTCGCCAATGCCACGCCGGGCCGCGAGCGGGCCCTCGAGGCGCTGTACCGCAAAAGCGGCATCCACTCCCGCGGCTCCGTGCTGCTCGACGACCCCGGCGGCCAGGGCTTCGTGCAGGAGTTTTTCCCGCCCGCAGAGGCGACGGCCGCCGGCGGCCCCAGCACCGGCGAACGAATGGCCCGGTATGCACTCGAGGCCGGCCGCCTCGCGGTCGAGGCCGCCCGACGGGCGATCGCCGATGCCGGCATCGACCCGGCCACGGTGACCCACCTGGTCACCTGCTCCTGCACGGGGTTCGCGAACCCCGGCACCGACATCGAGGTGATCGATGAACTCGGGCTCGCGACCGACGTCGCCCGCACCCACGTCGGCTTCATGGGCTGCCATGGCGCCTTCAACGCCCTTCGGGTGGCCGCAGCCTTCGCGGCCACGGCGACCGAGGCAGTCGTGCTCGTCGTCTGCGTGGAGCTCTGCAGCCTCCACTTCCAGTATGGCGACCACGATGACCACGTGGTGGCCAACAGCCTGTTCGCCGACGGCGCCGCGGCTGCCGTCTGTCGCACGTCCCCGCCCCACGAGTCCGCCGCGCGGCCCTGGAGACTCCGCCATCAGGCCAGTCGGATCCTGCCGGGCTCGCAGCGCGAGATGGGCTGGCTGATCGGCGACCACGGCTTCGAGATGAGCCTCTCGGCCCGCGTCCCCGACCTGATCGCGGCCCATCTGGCGCCGGCCGTGGTCGCCATGCTCACCGCCGCCGGAGTGTCTCCAGCCGCAGTGGCGTCGTGGGCGGTGCACCCGGGCGGGCCCCGGATCCTCACCGCCGTGGAGGCGGCGCTCGATCTGCCGACCGACGCGCTGGCGGCGTCGCGGCGCGTGCTCGCCGAGCATGGCAACATGTCGAGCGCGACGATCTTGTTCGTGCTGGACCGGCTCCGCGCCGCCGATGCCCCGGGGCCCTGCGTGGCCCTCGCCTTCGGGCCCGGATTGACGGTGGAGATGGCCGTGCTGGAGCGGTGAGCCCGATGGGTCAGGGAACGCAATCGTGAACCTCGCAGGACGTTCCTCCGGGATCCTCCTTCACCCCACCTCGCTCCCCGGCCGGTTCGGCATCGGCGAGATCGGCCCCGAGGCCGACCGCTGGCTCGAGCAGCTCGCCCAGATGCGGCAGCGGCACTGGCAGGTGCTGCCGCTGGGGCCGACCGGCTTCGGCGACTCCCCGTATCAGACGCTCTCCACCTTCGCGGGCAACCCGCTGGTGATCTCGTTCGACCGGTTGCGCGACGACGGGCTGGTCGACGCCGACCGGCTCGCGGCCTTCCCGCCGCTGCCGGGCGACCACGTGGCATTCGGCGACGTGATCGGCACGCGGCTCGCCCTGCTCCACGAGGTGGCGGCCGCGTTTCCCCTGCGGGCCGCGCCGGAGCTCCGCGACCAGTTCGGGCAGTTTGCCGAAGAGAACCGCTGGTGGCTCGACGACTACGCGCTGTTTGTCTCGCTCAAGGCCCACTTCGCGGGCCGCTCGTGGACGGAGTGGCCGAGCGATGTCGCCCGCCGCGAGCCCGGCGTGATCGCCGCCGCGGCCCGCGACTTGGCCCAGGGCATCGACCACGCCCGCACGGGCCAGTTTCTCTTTCACCACCAGTGGCGCGGGCTGCGGAGCCGGGCCGCCGCGCGCGGCATCTCGATCGTCGGCGACCTGCCGATCTTCGTGGCGCAGGATAGCGCCGACGTCTGGTGCCGGCCCGACCTCTTCGCCCTGGCCGACGACGGCCGGCCGACCGTCGTGGCGGGTGTGCCTCCCGACTACTTCTCGCAGACGGGGCAGCGCTGGGGGAATCCGCTCTACCGCTGGGAGGTGCACGCGGCGGAGGACTACGCCTGGTGGATCGCCCGGCTGCGGCACGCCTTCACGCTGTTCGACGTGCTCCGGATCGACCACTTCCGCGGCTTCGCGGCCTCCTGGGAGATTCCGGCGGCCGACCCCACCGCCGAGCATGGCCGCTGGATGCCCGGCCCGGGCCGCGCGCTCTTCGACGCAGCGGCCGCGGCGCTGGGGCCCAAGCCGATCATCGCCGAGGATCTCGGCCTGATCACGCCCGACGTCGACGAGCTGCGGGATGCCCTCGGATTTCCGGGCATGCGGATCCTGCAGTTCGCCTTCGGGGGTGAGCAGCCGGAAACGTTCCAGCCCGCGCACTACCCGGAGAACTGCGTGGTCTACACCGGCACGCACGACAACGACACCACGGTGGGCTGGTACACGAGCGAGCCGGGCGCCGACTCGACCTGCTCCGCCGAGCAACTCGCGGAGGAGCGGCATCGCGTTCGCACCGCGCTCGGCTGCGACGGATCCGAGATCAACTGGGACATGATCGCCTTGGCCTGGCAGACCCCTGCCACCACCGCGATCGTGCCGCTGCAGGACGTGCTGGGCCTGGGCTCGGAGGCCCGGATGAACGTTCCCGGCCGGGCCTGGGGCAACTGGCAGTGGCGGTTTCAGTGGGAGCAACTCCGGCCCGAGGCCGGGGAGCGGCTCGAACACCTGACCCGCTCCACCGGCCGAACATAAAAGCCCCCTTGCGCGAGCAAGGGGGATGACGCCGGCCACTCGCGCTGACTGGGCGATGTCACGGGATCCGAGCACCGGGCCGCGAGGGCTGGCCGCGCTCACGGGATCCGCTCGCTGCGAGGCGAGTGCCCACCGTCCGTTCGCTTGGCTCGCGGCATCCCCCCGGCTCGCGCCGGGGGGCTTTTATGCGGCAAACACGTGGTCGAGACGCTCGACGTGGCGGGCGATCTCAGACGGCTCGAGGAAGCTCGACTCGAGGCTGTTTCGTAGCAGCCGGTAGGCGTCGGCCGCGGTGAGCGGCAGTGAGCCGAGCAAGCCGCGGAAGTTGTCGCCGACGTAGCCGCCAAAGTAGGCCGGGTCGTCGGAGTTCACGCTCGCCCGCAGCCCGGCGGCCAGGAGCGCGGGCAGCGTGTGCTGTTCGAGTCGCTCGAACACCCGGAGCCGCACGTTCGAGAACGGGCAGACCGTGAGGGGGATGCGTTCCCGCACGAGCCGGTTTACGACCGCGGGGTCCTCGAGGCAGCGGACCCCGTGGTCGACCCGCTCCGCTCCGAGGGCGTCGAGGGCGCCGGTGATCGAGGCGGGGGGCCCCTCCTCGCCTGCGTGGGCCACGGCGCGGAGCCCCAGCGACCGGCACTTCGCAAACACGCTCCTGAACTTCTCCGGCGGGTTGCCCCGCTCGCCCGAGTCGAGCCCCACGCCGATGAACTGCTGCCGGTAGGGCGTGGCCTGCTCGAGGGCCTCGAAGGCCTCGCGCTCGCTGAGGTGGCGGAGGAAGCACATGATCAGGGCCGCCGAGACGCCGAGCTCCGTCCGCGCCCGCTCGACCGCCCGCGACAGCCCCGCCACCACCGTCTCGAAGGGCACACCGCGGGCGGTGTGGGTCTGCGGGTCGAAGAAGATCTCGGCCCGGACCACGTTGTCGGCCTTGGCCCGCTCCAGATACGCCCAGGCCAACTCGAAAAAGTCCTGCTCGTGGAGGAGCACGGCCGCGGCGGCGTAGTAGATGTCGAGGAAGCTCTGCAGGTCGCTGAAGGCGTAGGCCCGCCGCATCGCCTCGGGATCGGGGTAGGGGAGGGCGACGCCGTTGCGTGTGCCGATCGCGAAGGCCATCTCGGGCTCCAGCGTGCCCTCGATGTGGAGATGCAGTTCGGCCTTGGGCGCGGCGGCCACGAGCGCCGGCAGCCGGGCCGGTGAAATCGCCGTGAAGTCGTGCTCGGTTGCCATGGTCACCTCCCTGTACCGCCGCGCGCTACGCCTCGCCCACGACCTTGACGCCGGTCGTGAGCACCAACCGCGCTGGCTGGCGGGGAAAGCGGAGTTCGATCAGGCCCGCCGCGAAGCCACTGGCCGGCTTCGGCAGGCGCAGCCGCCAGCCTTCCCCGTCGCGTTCTGCATCGGTGGCCTGCCACCGGGCCGCCCGGAAGTCTCGCGAGGGTGATTCGGCACGCCAGGCCACCACCTCGGCCACCGCCTCGCTCGGGCGGCCGACCTGCCCCACCGCGGCCTGGCCGTCGGCTTCGAACGACCACGCGAACTCTGGCAGTCGTTCCACTCCGGCCGCATGGCGGCCCAGCGCGGCGATCAGACCGGCCAAGTGACTGCCCGACAGCCCGTGGCCGGTGTTGGGGGCGTAGGACACCCAGCGGGGCCCCTCGAGCCGGTCGTAATAAAGCCCGCAGGCCTCCAGCGGCCAGTAGGGGTCGTTGGTGCCCAGCGCCAGGATCTTCGGCTGGACGATTCGATCGCGGTAGCTGAAGGGATCGACGATCTTCACCAGCTCGCGGCCGCGGGGCGAGCCGAGCAGCGCCTCGATGCCCCGCGAGGTGTAGTCGACGAGTTTGTCCGACATCCCACCGAACGACTTCCGCTGGAGGCCGACGTGCTGCTCCAACGAGAGCATGTCGATCACCGCGGGCACGAGCCCCTGCACCCGGTCGTCGAGGGCCGCCGCGAGCCAGGTGGTCCAGCCCCGCTTGCTCGCGCCGGTGACGACGAACCCGTCCGCGGC
>CAXNGP010000192.1:0-4948 GCA_964201845.1 Pirellulales bacterium | reverse complement strand
CACGAGGTGGTGGCCGACCAAGGCAGCCCCTCGCCGTTCCAATAGATGGTCGCGGCCGAGGCGCGGCCCGCGACCAGCGCGGCGACGAGCGTCACCGCGATGGCGAACCTGTGTGCCCCCGCGACGATGCGACGGCTCGTCGTCATGGAACGCCCTCCAACGTGTGGAAAGTCATCGACCCCACCGTCCCCGAACGACCCGGGAGGATCACCCGGGAAAGCGTCGTCGACCGTCCTGCGATTCGTCCGATGAGTTTAGCCACAGCGGCCACCAAAAACCATTCCCCGAGGGCTTGGGGGGAGGCGCGGTCAGGGCCTTCCTACGGCCCGGCCCGGCATTTGTTCGGTCGTCCGCTTTTGCGGCCGGCTAGCGGGGCCAGTCGGTGGGCGTGTTGTCCGGTTGCAGACTACCGCCCGGCTGCGTGTTGCGGCGGTTCCCCAGCCGCTGCCAGACGAGGGGATCGATGTCGAACCGCACGCCGCGGACGGCGCCGTCGCAGGCGGCGGCCGTGATCCCGGCGGCGTGGGCGCTGCCGAAGAGCGTCCAGTTCGTCACGCCGCGGGTGTCCGGCAGGGGCCGCCCGGCGGTCCAGCGGGCGACGTCCCAGTCGCGGCCCTGCCAGGCGTCGCCGTTATCGGCCCCGTCGTTGCCCGTCTCGTATTCGTCGGGGTTGAGAAACTTCTCGCCGAGCAGGAGGGTGGTCGAGAACCCGTCGGTCACCTCGTCGGCCCGGATCTCGCTGCGGTGAGAGGAGAGGCCGTTGAAGGTGCGCATCCAGATCGACTCACCGTACCAGTTGTCCTCGTTGCAATTGGGGTCGTTCTGGTTGCACTGGATGCATTTGGGGTAGGTGGACAGGCACGATGTGCCCGGGCCGGCCGGCAGGAACGAGCCGCCCACCTGGGAGTCGCCGATATTGATCGCGTAGTCGGTCTTGGCGTAGGTGGCCGGCCGGGCACAGTTGCGGGGGCCGTGCGCGCTGCTCGAGGGATAGGCCTTCGCCTTCCGCCGCGACGCGCAGTAGAAGGTCTTCACGGCCGTGCTCATCCGCTGCTGCGTGAACGTCGCCCGGGCGGTGTCGTCGAGGCCCGCACCGAGTTGGTGCAGGTTTTTCTGCTCGATGAAGGGGAGCACCGCGTAGGCCCAGCCGCCGGGCTGCGTCTTGCCGAAGCTGCGGTCGGGCTCGCCGCTCCAGAGGAAGCCCCAGCCGCCGGACGGAAAATAGCCCTGCAGCTCGAGGTGCGTGACCGAGCCCTGGGCGAGCTGCTTGGCGTTGTTGCGGCAGGTCACCAGGCGGGCGGCCTCGCGGGCCGACTGCACTGCCGGGAGCAGCAGCGCCATCAGCAGCATGATGATGCCGATCACGACCAGGAGCTCGACGAGCGTGAACGCCCGGCCGGAGCGGGCGTCGGTCGACGCGGCAACTCGTGTTCCTGCCATGCCCATGCCCTCCCGCGATCGACCGTCGGAAGGGCCGCCTCGGCAGCTGGTTGCAGGCCCGCGCCTCCTCCATCCGAAGACTACGCCGCGTCTGCCCGCGCAGCAAACCCGCGGCGGCGGGCGGCTACTGCCGGATCAGGACGCGGGAGCCTGGGCCGAGGATGTCGAGCAGTTCGGTAAGGTCACGGACCGACACCACGAGGCTCGCCGGGGCGGCGTCTGCCGCGACCACGGCGGGATCGTCGGCGGCCTGAATCGAGAGGCCGTCGGCCAGAAGGATCGCGGCCGCTGCGGCGGGGCCGGCAGGAGCCTGCGCGGCGGGGTCGCGGCGGACCTCGGTGACCGGCACCGCGCTTCCCACGCGGGGCAGGAACTCGCGGCCCACCGAGACGGGAAAACTGCCGGCGTAGGCGCCACCCACCTGGAGGCTGATCCGGCGTCTGGCCACGCTCACCACCGCGTCGAACGGGCCGCGGATCACCTTGAGGTGTTCGCCGGGCACCAGTTGCATCGGATCGCTGACGCCGTTGATCTTCGCGAGCAACTGCCACGAGACCCCGAGTTGGGCGGCGATCGCCGGCAGCGTCTCTCCGGCGGCCACCACGTGGGGCGGCAGCAGCAGGTCCTGTTGGGAATAGATCACCGTGCCGGCGAGCTGGCCGAGCAGGTCTTCGAGGCGGTGGCTTTCCTCGAGGCCGAGCGACGGGTCGTCGTACCAGACCGAGAGGGCCGTGAGTGCCTCGGCGTAGCGACCGGCCGAGAGCTTGTCGTGGGCGTCGGCCCAGGCGGTGGCGAAGGCGGCCGACGAGGGGAGGCTGCCCGGCGGAGGCGGCATCTCCGGCGGCAATGACGCGGCCGACGGCGGGGCGAGCGCAGCGAGCCGCTCGGGCCGCTCTCCACCGTCGCCCGCCGCCACCGCCACGTCCTCCTGGGCGGGCGGCGGTGCCGATTCGGCGGCGAGGTAGGTGGGTGCTCCCGGCGGTGCGGCGGCGGGCGGCGTGGGTGCGGCGGCCGTGGCTGCTGCGGCGCCGGCGGCCAAGCCGGCCACGGCCGCGGCGGCAACGGTGGCCTCGGTCAGGCCGCCAGCCGCGGACGGCGGAGCGGTGGGCGCGGGAACTGCGGGCGGTGCGACGGGCGCGGCGGCAACGACGGCGGCCGGCGGGAAAGGAGTGGCCGCAGGCGGTGGGGCGTTGACCATGGTCGCGGGGGGCGCGGCTGGCAGCGCGGGCGGTGGCCCCACCGGTTCGGGACCGGCAAGAGGTGCGGCTGCCGGAGCTGCCGCCGGGGCGGCAACGGCTGCCGGCGATGCAGCCTGCGGCGAGACCTCGACCGCCGGCGGCGCGAAGGCGGGAGCTTCGCTCGTGGCAGCCTGGCCCGCGTCGTGCGAAGGACCCTTCTGGACCACGGAATAGGCGCCGTAGAGGATCGTCCCGAACAGGCCGAGCACGATCAGCGGCTTGATCGCTTCCATGGTGTCGTTTCCGCGTTCGGAACGCCGCTCTGGCTTCGACCGGCTGGCCATGACGCTCGAGTTCCCGGGGGAATGGGCAGGGCATCGTCCCGAGGGCTGCGGGACGGCGTCGGGACGGTAGAGAAGCGACATCGCCCCCGCCAGACCGCTTGAGCCGATGTCTGCCGCGGCTCCCCGGCCCCGGCGCGGCCGCCGTCTGGAGGGCCGGGCAGACTGGGGGCTTTAAGGCAGGGGGTGTGTCGCGCGGCCGCCCAGGCGGGCCATCGGCCGGAATCGCCGGCGGGAGGGGGGGCGCGTATATTCAGTGGCGTTTTCGGAAGGTCGGCGGAATCGAGGAGGCCCATCTGATGCGGTCACACGACGTCGATCCCCGCCGGTTGCGGGACGTGGTGGCCGTGGTGCTCGCCGGTGGCCGCGGCGTCCGGCTCGATCCGCTGACCCGCGACCGCGCCAAGCCCGCCGTGCCCTTCGGCGGCAGCTACCGGATCGTCGACTTCGCGCTCTCCAACTGCCTCAACAGCGGGCTCAAGCGGCTCCTGCTGCTCACGCAGTACAAGGCCCGCAGCCTCGACCGCCACCTGAACCTCGGCTGGCACCGGTTCTTCTGCCGCGACATCGGCGAGTTTCTCGACGTGCTGCCGCCGCAGCAGCGGGTCGACGAGCACTGGTATCTCGGCACGGCCGACGCGGTCTACCAAAACATCTATTCGCTCGAGCAGGCGGCCCCGCGGCTCGTGGTCGTGCTGGCCGGCGACCACATCTACAAGATGAACTACCAGGCGCTCATTACGGCTCACGAGGAGAGCGGTGCCGACGTGACCGTGGCCGCGCTGCCGATTCCCCGCGCCGAGGCCGCCGAGTTCGGGACGATGGCCGTGGACGGTTCGGGCCGGGTGCGCGGCTTCCGCGAGAAGGTCGCTGACCCGCCTGCCTACGCGGCTGATCCCACCAAGGCGCTCGCCTCGATGGGCATCTACTGCTTTTCGGCCGACTTCCTCCTCGAGCAGCTCCGGCTCGACGCCGACGACCGCGGCAGCCGCCACGACTTCGGCCACGACCTCTTGCCGCGGCTGGTCGAGACCCACGGCGTGCAGGCCTTTCCCTTTCGCGACGAGAACCGCAAGCGTGACGCCTACTGGCGGGACGTGGGCACGATCGACGCCTACTACGAGGCGACGATGGATCTCGTCGAGGTGGATCCCCAGCTCAACCTCTACGACGAGCACTGGCCGATCCGCACCCACCACCCGGCCTACCCGCCGCCGAAGTTCGTGTTCGCCGACGAGGGGCCCGACGGCCGCCGCGGTGAGGCGACCGACAGCCTCGTCTGCTCGGGAGCGATCCTCTCCGGCGGCCGGGTGCAGCGGTCGATCATCGGCCCTGGCGTGCGCGTCAACAGCTATGCGCGGGTTGAGGAGAGCATCCTCTTCGAAGGCGCCGACATCGGCCGCCACGCGGTGGTGCGGCGGGCGATCCTCGACAAGGACGTGCGCGTGCCCGCCGGGCTCCGGATCGGCGTCGATCCCGAGGAGGATGCCGCGAGGGGCTTGACGGTTTCGGCCGCCGGAGTGACCGTGGTGCCCAAGGGATTCGAGTTCGACGAGGTGGACCTGCCCGTGACAGGCCGCGTCGCCCGAGTTCACTGACCGACCGCAGCCCGCAGCACGGCCGCCACCCCGATGCCCAAACGCAACGTCATCCTGTTCGTCGCCACGCTGCTCGTGGGCCTGGTTGCCCTCGCGGCCCGGGAGCGGAGCTGTCACGCCCAGCGATTCGGCGAGGTGCTCGGCGCGATCGAGCGGGGCTACTTCCAGCCCGTCACCGGAGAACGCCTGTTCGACGCGGCCGTCGAGGGGGCGGTGGCCACGCTCGACGAGAACTCCGCCTATCTGCGGGACGCCGGCCGCGACGAACTCGAAGCCGCGCTCGACCAGCGGTTCGGCGGCATCGGGCTCGAGTTGGCCGTCGACGAGGCCACCGGGCAGCTCGTCGTGGTGACGCCGGTGTTCCGGTCGCCGGCCTGGCGGGCCGGGCTCA
>CAXNGP010000191.1:0-4957 GCA_964201845.1 Pirellulales bacterium | reverse complement strand
CGCCCCGCAGCCCGCCAAGAAGTCGGAGGAGGACCTGGCCGACCTCGTCCCCGAGCCCTTCCTGGCCGACGTGGAGCGGCACGCCCTCTCGGCCGCCGACGCGCGCGACCAGGAGGTGGTCGAGGAAGCCGACTGGCCGGCGCTCCGGGAGGCGCTCGACAACGGCGAACGGCTGCCGGGCGAAGCCTGGGCCGAGTTCGAGTTCAAAGACCTCGTCGATTTCGACACGTTTCTGAAGATCGAGCGGGCCGACGGGCCCGAACCCGAATCCCTGGCCGCCGAGGTCGAAGTGGGCAAGGCCTTCGAACTGGCCGACGAGGGCAAGGGCACGGTCCGCAAGGTCTTCTACCGCCGTCGGCTGATCGACGCCGAGACGCTCGTGCATGGATCGGTGGTTCCGGGCGGGGAAGAGGCCGCCGACCTGATGACCAACGGCCTGGCGGCGCTGATGCGCGGCCTGCAGCAGGACATCGCCGCCCTCGAAGCCGCCGGCAAGCGGCTCGAGGCGAGCCAGACGAACGTGGCGGGGGAACAGGCCGTGGTCCGTGGCCAGGCCGAAGAACTGGCGGCCGACCTGGCGTCGTGGGAGCGGGACGGGGAGGCGGCGACGCAGCTCGCCGAGGCCTTCGAGACGGAGGCGGCCCAGGCCGCCAAGCGGCTCGAGGCGGTCGAGCAGGAGGTCGTGAAGCTGGGCCGCGAGTTGGACGACCTGATCGGCGAGACCGTCCGCGCGATCGACCGGGCCGCACCGCCGCCACCGGGCCGTGGCGCGGCCGCCCCCGCCAGCACCTTCTAGGCAGCCCGGGGAACCCGCGGCGTCGACGCCTTCGCAGCCGATCGGCTACATTCCTGGGGTTTCCGTCCACGGCCACCAGGGATCGGTCCGACCCATGAGCAGCCTCGCGCCAGCCCGCAGCAACACCCATCGCCTCCGCAAGGCGGTCCATCATCACCGCCTGGCGAGCCGCCGGGGGATGCTCGAGCGGATGTTCACGCTCTGGTTCCGGGGGTTCGTCTACAACCAGATCTGGGAGGATCCCCGGGTCGATGCCGAGGCCCTCGCGATCGGCCCCGACACCAGCCTGCTCACGATCTCGAGCGGCGGCTGCAACGTCCTCAACTACCTGATCCACGAGCCCAAGCGGATCGTGGCGATCGACCTCAACGCCAACCACATGGCGCTGACGCGGCTCAAGCTGGCCGCGATCCGAAACCTGCCCGACTACGACGCCTTCTACAACTTCTTCGGCCACGGCCGGCATCAGGACAACGTCGCCAACTATCGTCGCTACATCCAGGACCACCTCGACCCGTTGACGCGGGCGTTCTGGGAGTCGAGTGACTGGCCCGGCCGGAGGATCGGCCCGAGGCGGCTCAACTACTTCAAGCGCGGCCTGTACGAGCACGCCAAGCTGGGGCAGTTCTTCCGGCTCGTGCACGGGATCGCCCGGCGAATGAAGCGGGATCCGGCGCGGCTGCTGGCGGCCCGCACCGTCGCCGAGCAGGAGCAGGTCTTCGACGAGCTCTATGCCCCGCTGTTCGACAACCGGCTGGTCCGCTGGATGGGCCGGCAGCCCGTCGCGGTCTACAGCCTCGGCATCCCCCCCAGCCAGCACGCAGCGATGCTCGAGGAGCAGGAAGGGGACGGCGGCAAGCTGTTCGAGATGTACAAGGAGCGGATTCGGCGGCTGGCCTGCGGCTTCCCGCTCGACGACAACTACTTCGCCTGGCAGGCGTTCGGGCGGCAGTACGACCACGACGGCCGCAAGGCCCTGCCCGACTACCTGAAGCGAGAGAACTACGAGAAGATCAAGTCGCTCGTGGGCCGGGTGGAAACCCACGTCGCTTCCCTGACCGACCAGCTGCGACAGGAACAGCCGGGCAGCCTCAACGGCTTCGTCCTGCTCGACAGCCAGGACTGGATGCCCCCGCCGGTGATCGAGGAACTGTGGACCGAGATCGCCCGGGTCGGCCTGCCTGGTAGCCGTGTGATCTTCCGCACGGCCGGCGAGCGGTCGCCCGTGGAGCAGGCGCTCTCACCCGAGACCCGGTCGAAGTTCCGCTACGATCAGGAACGGGCCCGCGAGTTGCACCGCAAGGACCGCTCCGCGATCTACGGCATGTTCCACATCTACGAGCGGCTGGGCGGCGAGGCATGACGACCGCCCAGTCGACCGGGCGGCCCGCCGACCAGGCGGCCGCCATGGATCGGATGTATCGCCTCACGCGTCACGTCTACGACCTGACACGGGCCTACTACCTGCTCGGCCGCGATCGGATGCTCGCCCAGGTGACCACCGGGCCGGGCACGGCCACCTGCGAGGTGGGATGCGGCACGGCCCGCAACCTGATCAAGCTTGCGCGCCGCCCGCAGCCGGGTCTGCTCTGCGGCGTCGATGCCTCTCAGGAAATGCTCGACACCGCGGCCGCCAGCATCGCCCGGGCCCGCGTGCCGGCGACCGGCCTCGAGCCGATCCTGCTCCGCCAGGGGCTCGCCGAGGAACTCGATGCCCGGGCCCTGTTCGGCCTCGACCGGCCGTTCGACACGATCTTCTTCTCGTACTGCCTGTCGATGGTGCCCACGTGGCCCGGGGCCATCGAGGCCGCCCTGGCGAACCTCCGACCCGGCGGCCGGATGCTGATCGTCGACTTCTGGGACCAGCAGGAGTTGCCCGCGGTGTTCGCGGCCGGGCTGAAGCGGTGGCTGGCCACGTTCCACGTCCACTACCGGCCGGAGGTGCACGACGCGCTCGCCGAGCTCGGACGCTCCGGCCGGGCGGAGGTCTCCTTCGAGTCGGTCGCCCGCCGCTACGCCTACATCGCCACCGTGACCAAGCGCTGACGCCACGCTACGGCATCAGGAACACGATCCCGGTGATCGTCGCCGCCTCCACCGCGAAGCCGCGGAGGCTGATCGGCACCGCCGGCACCATCCATGGCGAGCAGCTGCCCGGCCGGTAGTAGCCCAGCGGATAGACGCATTCCCAGGGCAGCTCCACGCCCATCTTGTAGGGCAGCACGGGCAGCGTGACGAAGAAGTGGGCGGCCGAGAAGAAGGGATCGGCGAGGCCGCCATGCGAATGGCCGTACCGTTCGAGCTGCCAGTCCTCGAAGTAGAGCGGCTTGTGGCAGTTGCCGGCGGCCTTCCAGGTGAACATCGTCGTGGCGAACCGGCGGGGCTCGTACGTCTCCCCTTCGAGCCGGCATTCGCACGGATAGTCGTTGCCGGGCCGTCCACCCACGCGGATGTCGAGGTCGATCACCGCGATCCGGTCTTCGCGGATCTTGGCGAGCTCCTTCGAGCAGTCGCCCGCCTCCTCGGCACACGGCCCCTTGGCCTTCTCGTCGGCCTCGACCTCGGCGGCACAGGCGACGCAGACCGCCTCGGCATCCACCGCCTCGGCATCCACCGCCTCGGCATCCACCGCCTCGGCATCCACGGCCTCGTCTTCCACTGCCCCACCCGCCGCGAGCACGACGGCCTGCCGTTCGGGCAGCGCGAGCGCCTCGTCGGGCGAGCGCACGAACTCCTGCCAGCCGCCAGCCAGGCAGGCCACCGGCAGCAGCCACAGGGCGAGCGTCAGGGCCGGCCGGCCGGGGCGCCGCTCACTCGCCGGCACGTTCCGCAGAGTAGTTGGGCGCTTCGTGGGTGATGGCGATGTCATGGGGATGGCTCTCGCGGACGCTGGCGGCGGTGACCTGAGTGAAGCGGGCGTCGCGCCGGAGCTCCTCGATGGTCCGCGTGCCGCAGTAGCCCATCCCGGCCCGCAGGCCGCCGACGAGCTGGTAGACGAACACGCTCAACGGACCCTTGAAGGGCACCCGACCCTCGACTCCCTCCGGCACGAGCTTGTCGCCGGTCCTCCCCGTGGCCTTCTGACGGTAGCGTTCGCTCGACCCCTTGACCATCGCCCCGAGCGATCCCATCCCGCGGTAGGCCTTGAACGTCCGCCCCTGGTAGAGGACGGTCTGCCCCGGGCTTTCCGCCGTTCCCGCCAGCAGCCCGCCGATCATCACGGCGTGGGCCCCGGCGGCGATCGCCTTGGTGATGTCTCCCGAGTAGCGAATGCCTCCGTCGGCGATCACGGGAACGCCGGCGCCGGCCGCCTCCTGCGCCGCCTCCCAGACCGCCGAGATCTGGGGAACGCCGACACCGGAGATGACCCGCGTGGTACAGATCGACCCGGGACCGATCCCGACTTTGATTCCATCCGCGCCGGCCGCGATTAAATCCCGACAGCCTTCCCGGGTTGCCACGTTTCCCGCGATCACCTCGATTGCCCAGCGTTTCTTGAGCGCCGCGACGGTGTCGATCACGTTCTCCGAGTGGCCGTGGGCGCTGTCCACCACCAGGATGTCGACGCCCTTGGCGATCAGGGCCGCGGCCCGCTCGTCGTCGAAGACGCCGATCGCCGCGCCCACCCGCAGCCGGCCCTGCCGGTCCTTGCAGGCCATGGGGAAGCGTTTCATCATGTCGATGTCCTTGATCGTGATCAGGCCGGTCAGCAGGCCGGCCTGGTCGACGAGCAGGAGCTTCTCCACCTTGTTGGCCATCAGGATCTTCTCGGCCTCGTCGAGCGAGACCGTGCCGGTGGCCGTCACGAGCCCCGACTTCGTCATGATGTCGGCGATCGGCGTCTCGCCGCTCTCGAGGAACCGCAGGTCGCGGCGGGTGATGATGCCGACGAGCCGGCGGCCCCCGGCCGTGATCGGCACGCCCGAGATGTTGTGCTGATCCATCACCTCGCGGGCCCGGGCCACCGTGGCGTCGGGGGGCAGCGTGACCGGATCCATGATGATCCCGTTGGCGCTCCGCTTGACCTTGTCCACCTCCTCGGCCTGCCGCTCGATGGGCAGGTTCTTGTGGATCACCCCCAGCCCGCCCTCCTGGGCCAGGGCGATGGCCATCTCGCTCTCCGTGACCGTGTCCATCGGGGAGCTGACGATCGGGATGTTG